>JADFXS010000050.1 GCA_015233515.1 Deltaproteobacteria bacterium
ACCGCCGCGAGGCTTCAAATACTGGGCGTTCATCAGTTACAGCCACGGGGATAAAAAGCGAGGTCTTTGGCGGGACAAAACCTGGGGCGATTGGGTGATCAATAAACTGGAGACGTACCGGACACCGCTCATGCTGGTCGGCAAAACCGGTCGAGAAGGCCCGGTGCCGAGAAGGCTATTTCCGATCTTTCGCGATCGGGAGGAACTTCCCGGCGCCGCCAATCTAGGTGACAATATAAATGAAGCCCTCCGTAACTCCCTCTATCTCATTGTCATCTGCTCGCCGCGAGCCGCCGCTTCCCGGTGGGTCAACGAGGAAGTTCGCTATTTCAAATCGTTAGGACGCGAAGGTAAGCTGCTCTGTCTGATTGTGGACGGCGAACCCAACGCCGGCGATCGGCCGGATAGCGGCCAATTGGAATGTTTTCCGCCGGCGGTGCGATTCCATGTGGAGCCGGATGGTCAACTGACCACCCAGCGAACGGAACCTATCGCCGCGGACGCCCGCCCCCAGGGTGACGGCCTGGCCAACGCCAAGTTGAAGATGGTGGCCGGTCTGTTAGGTGTGGATTACGATGCCCTCAGACAGCGGGACCGCCGGCGCCGGCGTCTTCGTCAATTCCAATGGGGCATTTTAATCACCGTGGCAATCGGCTTGGGTTTGAATTGGTGGTTGGAACCGGGCATCGTGGAACTCAACTTCAGGCCACCGTCTCTACCGTCCGGTTTGCAGGTCCGTATTGACGACCGTTCCCATGACATCGCTTCGAACCGACCCTTAATAACCCTGCCCGCCGGCCGCCACAATTTTCAAATCGAAGCCCCTGATCATGAATCCTTAAGTTTTATGCTTGACCTGGATCGCCGGCAAAAGATCGATAAGCTGGTCGAACTCCATCATTACCAGGGCATTTTGTCGGCCGAGAGCACACCTGCCGGATCCACGATCGAGATTAACGAACTCAGGTATGGCTCACCTATTCCAAATCTGCCCTTGGACACCGGGGCCTACAACTTGCAAGCCTGGGCCGGCGGGTGTTTCGAAGTTCAGCGTCAGATCAAGATCAGCCGCGGGCAAAAGACCAAGGCGGATTTTTGGTTGGAAAAAGGGGTTCAATGGCTCTATTCGTCTCCGGCCATTCAGAGCGGCCTGGCTATCCTTCCTGATTTTAAGGTGAAAGGTAAACCGGTTATTGCCCATAACGAACTGGATCGCATCATCTTTATTTCGACCGATGACGGTTCCGTTATAACAACCATCCGCACTCCCGCGGGTAACACCAGGACTTTCAATCAAATCGATCTTGGCGGCAATATCGGCCAGGTCATCGTATCGGGCTTTGATGCCGAGACCAACGGGCCGAACCTGATGGTCATCAAGGCGGTCAACTCACCCAAGGTCTTATGGAGTTGGTCCGGACCAGTCACCGACTTTGAGCGTTCGGACAGCCTGGCCATTGTCGCTTTGCCGAATCCGGAAGGCGTGGCGGACCTGGCCGTGGCCGGTCGGGACGGGCACATCTATATCCTGGATGGTCAAACTGGTCGGCAACGAGGAGAAATCGTCTTTTCCAATACCCCGGTAAGGCATCCGCCCTCAATGACCCCTTGGACCAACGCCGGCCGGACATATCTGGCGGGTTTCTCGAATCCTGGCGATCCGAGCACCCTGACCGCCGGCCCAACCGACTTGGTCGCCGCCATGGTGGATTTGAAGAACAATAAGCTTCTTTGGCAAAAAAATTTGGGCCAAGGCCAAAACGGCATCTGGGCAATGCTTAAGAAAGAAGGTCCGTTGCAATTGATTCAATGGGACAACCAGAAGTGGCAATTGTTAGACGGCGCCACCGGAACTCCCCACAGCGGCGGCTCGTTGCCGGGAAGCGTATTTAGTGGACCATTACTGATGGATATGGAAAGAAACGATCAATTGAACCTGGTATTTCAATTCACCGATCCGGAGCTGCCGATGCGGGCGGTCAACTCCGGTGACGGCTCGATGATCTGGCAGGGTCCGTCACAAACCAGTACCAGATATCAAGCGCGAGGCCCGAACAACTCTAATCTCCGCGCTCCGAACGGTGAACTGATCGTTCTGCTGAATAACGCCTTGGCGGCGCTCGATCCGCGGACCGGCAAAGTGGCTTGGAAAGTGGAGGGAAATCCCCGAGGTGTAATGGTCGGAGACTGGCTTGGGGACGGAAAGGGGCAAATATTCGTCACCATGCTTAACCGGGGCCTGCTATGCGTGGATGGTTCCGGTCGGATTCTTTGGACCTTGAGAATGGATCAGGACGTGGAACCCTGGGCGCTTCTTCCGCCTAGTTATGGAGTGGGCAGGCGCGACATTCTCATTCACAGGCATGCGGCGTCCATAGGGCTAGTCCACGGACCACGCTTTCTTTGGCAGGCTAACGCCAGCGGACCGCTTCAAGCCACCCCGGTAGTGGCAACCGGCGATGACGGCCGGCCCCTGCTAGTCGAACTCGGACCCTGGGGAAACGATATTTCCCTAAGAGGACTCAACGCGGATACCGGTTCAGTGCGCTGGTCGGCTCAGGAACAATTAACGGTTAATCGCGGTGTGGCCTTGGCTGATATTGATGGAAACGGCCGGCCCTTGATTGTGGCCATAGGCTCCAAGCCGCCTCAACCCGGCACCCGGCTCCTGGTTTATCGTCCAAGCGACGGTCAATTGTTACGTTCACCGCAAGTAGCCGTGGAAGGTTGGCTTTCGTGCACGCCGGCGGTGGCGGATTTCCGGGGCATAGGCAAGAGTGACGTGGTTTTTAGCACATGGGACGATCGGAGTATCGTGCTGATCGACGGCCAAAGCGGCGCGGTGGTATGGAAACAACGGACCGATGGGCCGAACATGGGTGGTGTAACCGCCGCTGATCTGGATGGCGATGGTTTATCCGATGTGGTCGCCACTTCGTTTGATGGGCATGTTTACGCCAACCGAGGCAAAGACGGCAAGCTGCTCTGGAAGGCCCCGATCCAAGGCGGAGCTTGGTCGACGCCGACCGTGACGGATCTCGATGGCGATCGCGCGCCTCAGGTCCTGGTGGTCAGCGCCGTCGGCCGTCTCTACGTCCTGGACGGGCGGACCGGGCAACTCAGATGGTCGCCCGATCTGACCGGCGGAATGAAAGTCGCCGGACGCCCGGTCGTGATCCGCGAAAAGGGGCAGACCATAATTCTTGCGCCTTTAGGTTCAGTGGGTGTAGTGGCTTTCGATTGGACCGGCCGCCGGGAGATGTGGAGGTCGCCGGAGGGTTTTCCGGTGATCGCCTCACCGGTAATCACTAATTTGGCCGGCAATGAAAAAAAACAAGTCGTCATCGGGGCGACCACGGGTGATGCCTGGGTGTTGAACCTGACGGACGGAAAACCTCAATGGCATATGAAAGTCGGCGCCAACTTGGTTGAAGCCGATCCGGTCGTGGCCGATCTGGATGGAGACCATATCCCCGATCTTCTGATCACGGATCATGACTTTCACCTCTACGCCATCAGCGGCCGAACAATAGGAATTTACTAAACCAAATCAAAAAAGCGCCGAAGTCATCGGCCAGTGGGATAGTTAGAAGTGTCCGACCCGAGGCGCATGACGGGTTTTGAAGCTAAGAAACATGCGTTTACTGTCATTTCGCAGCGAAGCGAGAAATCTCCGTTGTTTGGAAGGATAGTCTTCTTGTCTCAGAGATTTCTCTTCGCGGCTTCCGGCGCTCATCGAAATGACTCCGTACAATTCGCCGGGAGGCGGGCTATGGCGAGAAGAAACAGAGCTCGAGGTCTGTTTCCGAGGACTATGTCCCCCCGGCGCCTCGACCGCCGCGGCCAAGGTTGCTTTAGCGGAGGAGGCAAGCCGGGGTCCAGGAAATAATTAAGCGGCCGGCTTCCGTTGTCCACCGGAACAACGGCTGGTGGAGCGACGAACTCAAATATGTAAGTCCATCTTCATTATAAGCGCGCCAGAAAATACGGCGCCTGAACGCGCCACCAGGGCCAGTCATGGCTGACGTCCGGGCCCCAGAAATCCACCCAGGCCGGAACGCCTTTGGCCGACAGAATATCTCCCAGCGCCCGGGTTTCGCCGATACAATCATATTGATCGCATCTCTCCCATGGACCTTGCCCCACGCACAAAATTATCCGGCTTTGTCTATACCGGTTCAAGTAATAAGGGTCTTCCAGGTTAGGCAAATAGAGCAAGGGAAAATAATAATACAAGCGACTATCCCGGTAATTGTCCAAAAGATAATTCGGCCCGTAAAGCCCACTCAAACCGATGACCGCGTTAAACAGACCAGGCAGCCGGAAAAGAAAATTGGCGGCGTGAAAAGCGCCCATGCTACAACCGGAAGCCAGAAATTTTTCCCCGGATCGATTTCTACTGTTAATAAAAGGCGCCACTTCATCCCGGACATATCTTTCATAGGCGTCATGGCGGCCAGCCCGATCCACGGGATTAATGGCCCGGTTCAGCCAGGATTGACCGTCCACGCTGTCCAGGGTGAAAAGTTGAATTCGGTCGTCGTCGATAAACGGTCGGCAAGCCTCGACCATGCCGAAATCCTCATATTCATAAAATCGTCCCCCAGACGAGGGAAAGACAATCATCGGCTTGCCGGAGCGGCCGTAAACTTTCAGTTCCATGTCCTGGCCCAGGGCTGGGCTCCACCATTTTTGATAGTCGGTATGCACCTATTGCTTCTCCTGAATAAAACGGGCGGCATCTTCGATCCGGGCCAGGTCCGCGCTGCGGACCAGATAGCCGAAATCTCCGATAGCGCCTCGAAAAATTGAATTTATCGGTTCGTAATGGACGATCAGCTGACCGTATGTTCGCATGATCTCCTCATGATCGTGCCGATAGTGCAATTCTGATTTCCGGCCGATATAACCACAATGGTAGGGCCGGCAATAAGTCGCGTCAAAAGAATTAGAGGCCACTAGTTTGGCATATTGGGTGTACAGATCGATATCGTTGGCAAAATTGAACATATCCATGGTCAGGCCGCCGGGAGGTCGGCAATTGAATTCCAAGCCTATCAGTCGGCCTTCGGGAGTGCGAAAGAACTCCACATGAAAAAACTTTTCCGTCACCCCGAAGGTTTTGACGACTCGATGCCCGGCATGGCAAAGATCATTAGGTATGTTCCTCAGGGAATAATAAAGGATATCCAGGTTTTCATTGACCGTTTCCATGATACCTTGGCCAAAGAGGTGCGAAGTGTAAAAAACGACCTCGCCGTCACGATTGGACAAGCCGTCAAAGGAGATAATGGTTCCGGTAATAAATTCTTCCATTATATAGTCGACGTCCGGCTTATGAGCGAAAAAATCTGTCAAGGCCTTTTCGTCTTCGATGCGGTAGGTCGCCGTCGCGCCTACGCCGCGATCAGGTTTGAGCACCACCGGATAGCCTATTTCCCTGATTAACGCTTTCGCCGCCTCGAGAGTCGGAACCACCTCCCCGCGAGCCACTTCAACTCCGGATTCCCGGAACAATTCTTTCATTCGGGATTTGAGTGTGATGTTGGCGATCGTGTCGGTTTTGACCCCGGGGATATTGAAATCAGTGCGTAACCGGGCTTCGGTTTCCAGCCAATATTCGTTGTGGCTTTCCACTCGATCCAAACGGCCGTAGCGATGGATAAAATAGCCACAAGCCCTGATTAATTGGTCAAAGTTATGCAAGTCGTCGACTTTAAAATATTCTGTCAAGGCTCCCCGAAGTTCGGGACGCAAAGACTCGTAAGGTGTATCGGCCAGCCCCAAAACAGTAACACCCAATTCTCGCAGCCGGACGCAAAACATATAGAAATTGGGAGGAAAATGGGGCGATAGATAAACAAAATTCATCTCATGACTCCTAAGAAATATCCTAATTTTCCCTGGTGCCCAAGCTCCCGCTTGGGCACCACTTTTGAGGGAAGCTGGAGCTTCCCGGCTTCTCCTGGCTCCCAAGCTGGAGCTTGGGAGCCAGTGGAACCCACGGCTAAACTTGCTTCCCAACAGAGCATATGGTGTCATTTCGATGAGCGGCGCAAGCCGCGAAGAGAAATCTCTGATGCCCAAATATCTTCCACGAAAAGAACGGAGATTTCTCCCTTCGGTCGAAATGACAGCAAATGGGCGTTTCTTGGCGCCATAACCCTGCGCCCCGTAGGGTCGGGCACTTCTAAGGATATCTTGATCCCGAAATGCATCGAAAGTCGGCCGCAATAATCACGAAAATCCGAATATGCTGTAACCAAACTATACAGTACAGAGTAAGCCTTTTGAGAGGTTTGTTGTAAATATATCAGTTTTTCAGTGAGTTGGATTGTTGTCCCTGTGTTGGCCCATATTTTGCTTATATGATCCACAAAGCCCGGCAACAAAGCCTTTAATCCGGCGTAATGATATTTGCCCCAAGGCCATACTGGATCATGAGCCCAAATCCACTTCATTTTTGCGCAGCTGGGGGTGTCGCCAGGATTTAAAAGCCTTGTTGCTCGAAAATGGCGGATTACGGATGAGGTAGCGTTTATGGAGACGGATTTTCACTACTATTGCATCGGCGTCCTGGCCCAGGCCGCTGGTTTTAATATCCAAGAAGCCTTGACCATTGCTTATGCTTCCCAATATGTCAACGACGCTACTGAAAGCGAACCCATCAATGTGGGCGGTATTATCTTCGATCCGATCCGGACCGCCCATTGCGGCTTGAGTGCGATAGACTGGAACGTTCAAAAAAAAGTTTACCTGCCTTTCCATTTCCTGCCTTCCAAACCGATCTGCGAACCTGGCGACTCATACACCACCGAGCCGGATTCTGAATTCGCCGTCCGACTCCTGGATGAAGCTCTCACGGAACAACCGGGGGATTTCCAGCTCATTCGGCTGGGGATTGCCCTGCATACCTATGCCGACACCTGGTCCCATCAAGGTTTCTCCGGACGACTCAACGACGATAACGATATGGTTGGTCTGTGGCGCTGCGAAAATGGCAACAAACAGCAATTGCGGGAACAGATAATTTATAATTGCCTGCCCAAGATCGCCCATATCCAGGCCGGAATCTTCCCCGACCGATCTTCCGCGGTCTGGGAATATCGAAAAAAGAATATGGATGAAGCTGTTGGGCGGAATAACACTCAAATATTGCTGGAAGGGGCGATGAAAATATGCCAGCGCATGACGGCGGGCAAAAATAACCCTTCCGCCATTAACCTGTGGATAATTTTAAAGGATCGTATTGAATCATGCTTCTCCAACGAAGCCGCAAAACTTGAAGATCGTTGCGCCAAATGGGTTCAGACATTTCCGGATTGCTTTCCTTTTGATAAAGCCCGGTATGATAAACGGGCATGGCGCCGAGTCGCCTTGGATGCCAACGGAGATTACTCGAATATCGACTGGGAGTATTTGCTGAATACGGATATTAGAAACCTGGTTTTTTCCAGAAAGCCGGATTTCAACAATTCCAAATGGGTCCTGTTCCATCGCGCGGCTCTAAAACAAAGAAACTTCGTGGTGGAACGACTGTTTTAAAGATCGAAGGGGTAACGATTAGAACAATAGTAAAGGGTATTGTTCGAATCGTTAATGGGTCTTGGAAAAATTTGCCGTAGGGGGAGGGCTTATTTTTCCGTTTAAGAGGGTTCACCCTCCACACTCTGACATTGGGAGAATATCCATTCCATGTCAACATGATCCAAGAAAAATGGAGGATTCATGGTTGTCACTTTGACACAATATGAGATGTCTGTTCTGTTTAAGCAGGATCCAAACACAGAGGGTGATGGTGGCTTCCAATCGCTTCTTGTTTCACTTCAACGACGAATCAATCGTGCGACCGGCGATGTTGATCTGACAGCAAAAGATTTGGAGAAAATTCCGCGTTACGCTTTTGATTACCAAAATGGTGGATGGGAACAACGCCTCAAAGACATTTTTACGCGCACTTTTGGACCGAATCTCGGCAGGTAGAGTATAATCACTGCATCAACGCGGGTTGGGAATTTCGCAGCGCTTCGTTGCTAACAGATTGAGGTGGTCCTTATACAATAATTGTTCAATCTAGTACGTTCTTATGAATAAATATCTTGACATATAGGTAACCAAATCTTCCCTACGTCGGTTTATAGCTTTGTATAGTAACCAGAAAAGATAACAAGCATGTTGATTTGCATCAATGCGCTTCTTAATGCGAGAGTATTGAGATAATATGTTAAGGAGGTATATAATGAAATTATTGCCCGATGCTAGAACAATCTTGGCTTTAGGAATCACTCTTACGGCGCTGATTGGCATTACCTATTTATCAGTGAGAATCATAGAAAATAATGCTGATAGTACTAAAGCACAATTGGTCCTCAATGCAGTTTTGCCGCTTTTTGGAACATGGGTAGGCACAGTACTCGCTTATTATTTCTCACGTGATAATTTCGAGGCTGCGGCTTATAGCACCGAGCGACTCGTCGAAAAATTAGCTCCGGAAGAAAGGCTTAGTTCAATTCCTTTGGCGAAAGTTATGATTAAAAAAATGTTAACAGTTAATGATTTAACAATGAAAATAGTGGATATCATAAAGAAGCTTGAAGATAGTGATGACAAACGGTATTTGCCTATTTTAAAAGCATCTGGAGCGTTAGAAGCATTAGTGTATCGAGAAGGGCTTATGTCGTATCTTTACAATATTTCAAAAGATGAGCAGTCCAAAAAAACGCTTGCCGACTTATTAAAAGAAAAACCCGAATTGAAACAGATACCAGCATGTGTAAGGGAGACAGGAACCTTATCTGAAGCCAAGGAGGTGTTGGAGAAAATCGAAAACTGCAAAGTAGTCTTTGTGACGAGGAGCGGTGCCCCAAATGACCCAATACTTGGAATGCTTACTAATACAGATATTTCTAAGTATTCGAGGGCATAACTATTTACATTATCAGTTTCGCCACGGTAAGACATGAAATGACATTGTCCCAAATAATTATACCTAATTCATAATAATAGGAATTAATGTCAACTATTTCACCTAAACTTGGTTATTGTATGGGCGATCGGAGTAGCGATTTTTTAAAGTAATTTATAGCAAGGGATGATGCGATGAAAAAAGTAATGTTGTTATTGTTGCTAGCCTTTTTTCTTATCGCCACTGGCTGCTCCTTTTCCAAAGGTGCAGTGGCTAAAAAGTGGTCGGAGGCTGTTCGCGAACTGTTGGTGACTCCGGTATTTCCTCCACGAGAAGACATTCAGGTCGGGGATATCTATGCGGATAATCTACCGACGGCCGAAAGCACGGAAATGATGTATGGGACTCCCGGACTGGGTAAATATTTGGATTTGAATTTTCTTATCGCCACCATCGATTTCCAAAGCAATCTAAAATTACACTATTCAAAAAGATTTCAATTTCCTAAAACCCAGGTTCCGGATTATAAACAAGATGCCAATCAAACACAAAAAGTTCAAGACGAGTTGACAACCATGGGAACAGCCAACATATTTGATAGTGGGCCTAGAAACCGGTTGCCTCATTTAGGGCTGCCGGAGTTCAGCTATACTTCATTGAACGATTTTTCCATGGAGGCCATTTTACCGATCAATCCTTTTAACGTCTTTCTAGGTTTGAAAAGTGGGGATTACCAAAACATGGCCATTAAGTTCCGTTCCTGCGAGTCGTACGGTATTCCGGTAGCGGAGGCTTTGGCCAAATTAGTCACCGATTACGGATTAAAAAAATATTTCGTTCAAGATGTTAAACGGGCTATCGACAGTATAACGCCTGGTCAACGGTCTTTCCTGATCGTCACCGAAGTGTATACGGCCAGAGAGTTTGACATTACCGCTAAATTTTCAAAATCCTTCTTTGCTACGGCATCCACGTCGACTCATCCCAATATGATTCCGGAAACAACATGGGAAAAAGCCAGCTTTGATGAACGCCTGAAATTCGTTGATGAGATCAATAAGAGAGTAGTGTCTTATTCGGATCCTGCGGGATACTTTCGATTGGTCGAATTGAGCGACCAGGATATCACCATGAATCGCGTCTATTACCGTCTGGATGAAAGAGGGGAATATTTTTGTGTCTGTAAGGGGCCGTTCGATCCGAAATCCGGGGCGGCATTGAGCATTGGAGATGGCGGTAAAGAGTTTTCCGAGGGCGGCACAATGGGACCTTTGTTTAAGAAGCCCGAGGTGAGGTTTTAGGAGTTGTTTCAAAAAAATTCACTGTAGCCAACCCATGCGCGAAAATTTTGGACAAAAACTTTGGAAAACGTTAGACATTCAAAATTTACAGAGCTACTAGTAGCATACACTCTGGGTGACGTATTATTTTATTTTTTCTAAAAATTTTGGTACAATTTGCATAATTGATATATAATTAGCAAAAATTTTTACTCGCCTTAGTTTACCAACATTAGCAATTTCTGAGGGTATTTGCAGCAGTGGCAATGACCAGATACGAAGTCGAAGCCATTTTGAATCGCGGATCGGAAGAAATAATCAAGGCTATTCTGACCGTTGCCGAGAAGGCGGAAAAGTATGACCAACTGATTTCTCCACCGGACCCGGCCACATCTTCGGGCGGCATTCCTGCATACAAGCAGGAAAACCATCGCGACCGGAAGAAGAAACCCGGACAAAAAAAATGCACATAGGGATAACCCGAAAGACTCCTGTGGCTAGCACTGATCACCAAGCACATACCTTGAGCAACTATCCTCATTGCAGAATCGGTCGGACGCAGCCGGTAAACAAGTATAAAATAATTATCGAAGATATCCTCGCCACCCCCCCTTTAGTTACCGGACGTACTGTAAATGGATACTGGTGTCGCCAATGTCGAAAGATAGTGCGATCAACGGTTATAGAGACCCTGCCCAACTAGAAAATTGGGCTCTGCTTTGTGTTTTTGCCGCTTGGCTCAATTATACAGTGGGTGTCAGCGTCAAAAATCTGGCCGGCCGCGGATCCCCTGTGGTCAAAAAAGTGTTGGGCATTTTTTTTAAAGGGATATTGATTACCGACTTCCATGGCGCATACAAGCGGATATGCGCCATGGCCAGGCCGAGATGTCTCTATCATTTGTTCACGGAACTGATCAAGATAGACCAACGCAACAACTCTTTGGCTTGGCATATGTTTCGAAAGCGATTGTCTCAGTTGCTCAAAAATGCCATCCGTTTGGCCGCGAAAAGACAAAGTTTGACAGCTAATGATTTCAACCGAGTCAAGGAGCGCCTCTATGCTCACCTGGATAATCTGGGCGCGGAAGTAGAAATTGCTGATTCAAACGTCCAGCGCATCCGTGTGACTACCTCATGGAAATTGCGAAGCAAACTATACAGAATAATGATCAGACACGAATCACTCTCCAAAAAGCAGCCTAGTTTTATGAGAGCTAAAGTGTAACGTTTTTTGTGATTTCACTACGCTTGTTGATCTGTAAATGCAGTTGGCAATGTTTAAAGTAATGTCTTAAATACCAGGCCATAAAACACTAGAAAAAATCTAAAAGAGGAGGAGACTAAATGAATTTACTTTTTATTTGTCTTTCTGATTTGCATCTGGGCGAGGAAGATTCTTTACTGACCAACCTGCATCCCGAAACTGGCCAACTGATATTTAACGCACCGGGCCAGTGCCTGATGGCTTTGGTTAACTACCTTCATGCTCTCAAACGAAATCTTAACGAAGACAAGCGTATTCCTTACCTAGTCCTGAACGGCGACATACTTGAACTCGCTACAGCAACATATCCAATAGCTGTGACCACGTTTAGCTTTTTTTTGAAGCAAATAACACATAGAAAGATATTCGATCGGATCGTTTATTTGGCTGGCAATCACGACCATGGTCTCTGGAGCTTGATGCGGGACAGCCATTTTCTGGAAACTCTCCATTACAAGCCCGGGGGAGACACTCCAGACGTAGATCATGTAACACCATTATCAAGTCCACAAGAATTCACAATATTAACCAACTTGGTGGGCCGACTATCGGCCGACCCGACCCCTCCACCGGTTCTGGCAGCCAACCCAGCGTTCCGCCTGCAAGCTTGGACTGGTCACGATTATTTTTTTCATCACGGGCACTATCTGGAGCACCTTTACCAAGCCCTTAGCATACTGCGGGCTCGTTTATTCTCCGACCAATGTCTATCCGAACTAATAAAAATTCCCTTGTGCGAAAAACTCGAACAACTGGAAAAGGACAATTGGGCTTGGTTGGATTTCGTATGGTCCGGGTTTGCCCGTTCAGGTCGTACTGGACAAATCGCTGAAGCGATATATGAACTTCTCAACCAGCCGGACGGCGTTGAAAGCATGATTAAGCGTCTGTGCGTCATGCTGTCTAAGGAATTGAACCTGCCCTGTATTCCGGAATCGATGGAGCGAGAGGCGTTTCGTCTGATCATTGAAAAGGTCTTAACATACAACGGCAAGGGATCTTCGGTTCGGCATGATCCTGCCAGCAAGCCTTTTGATGTAACCCTCCAAGATATGACCTCTCAGTTTCTTTACCATTACCTAAGGGTAGAGTTGAATGACGAGGGCAACCGTCCGTCGGTCGGAAAGACGATTTTTTTCTTCGGTCATACACACAAACCATTTACCGAGAGACTAAACCTTTTAGCCTTTGGCGATACCAGAATCGTCAACACGGGTGGATGGGTGGTGGAATCGGAATCAGTTGAGGGCTCCCAAGGCTATGGTCCTGTCGTGGCTATTGGCGCCAACGACGGCCAAAATGCTGTTGTTGATTTTAAAATGGCGGCTCCAGGAGCGCCGACTACCGATAAGCCAGGAATCTGGAAGGTCGACCCGGATAAATTGACTGAAGCAGGCTATCTTCAAGAAATTATTTGGACAACCGCCGAGGATCGCCGGCGGAAACTATATTTACGGGTTAAAAAAACTAAAGAGTCTTTAAATTCTTTAAATGGTTGAACAGGTTGTTCCCAGAGGCAACAGAGTGGACTAGATTGCGGCGCCTGAGGACCACATGCGTTTATATTGTTTTCAACATGAAGGAGGAATGAAATGCCTACGATCGAGTTGACTCCGGCGTTACGAGAAGAATATGGAAAGTTGTTCAACTCGTGCCTGATCTCACAAGAAAAGGCCAGGATGGTGGAACACATCATCGAGAACATCTTGGGAAATCAATCGCGATATCAAACTGTAGGTGAACCCTTTGGCGCACCCTGGTACGTCATCGCCGTAATTCATAACAATGAGTCCAGTCTCAATTTTAATACCCACCTCCACAATGGTGATCCGCTCACAGCCCGGACCATACATTTTCCACCGGGAAGACCCAAAGATGGGGACCCTCCTTTCAACTGGGAAGATAGTGCTAAAGACGCCATACAAATGCAAGGACTTGACCAATGGACCAATTGGAGCTTGGCCGGGACCTTGTATCAACTAGAACGATATAATGGCTGGGGCTACCGTCTTTATCATCCTCATGTTCTTTCGCCTTACCTATGGAGTGGCTCCAATCACTATCATTGCGGACAGTATATCAAAGACGGTGTCTGGTCAGACACCGCTGTTTGGCAACAATGCGGCGCCGCGGTTGTTCTGCGACGGATGGTCGAGAAACACCAAGTTGAATTTTCTGATCAACCTTACCCCGCCGCGACAGCTGCTCCTCTTGTCAGCCGGTTTTCCAGGGTCATGCCGACCCGGGCGGACGAAGTGACTAAAACGAAAGAACTTCAGTACTGGCTGAACACTTTCCCTGGTATTTTTCTCAAGGTAGACGGTATTCCTGGTGATATGACTTCGGAAACCTTTAAGACGGTTACCGGTCATTTTCTGCCGGATGATCCTAGAGCATAAGATCTAAATTGTATAAGACTGAATCAACAAAGGAGGTCATATGGTTAAATGGAAATGCCCAAACAAGAAAAATATCCCTAATCATCCAACAAAAATTTTGTTTGAAGTCAACGAGTTGACTGATGATGACCGTTCAGCGGAAGAAATGTCCGGAGGGCCATCGCGGATTGAGGTTCCAGAAGTAAAATTTTGCGATATTTGTGGCCGCTCATACATTAAAAGGGAATGCATAAGGATGTGATCTGATGAAAATCACTGGCGAACAGATCGATGAAGGAGTCAAAGCGTGGATTGTGGATGAGTTAAAGAATGGGCCAGCTAAAGAATACGACATTGGCAAGTTCTTTTTTACAGTCGGATCAGGGACTATCGGATTCCTTTTTGTAGCGTTAAAGCTAAATAACCCCTCCCCTAACTGGACTGTTTCATTAACTGTTTCATTTATTGCATTGATCATAGCTACACTTGTATCCCTTGTGATGGTCATTCCAAAAAAATGGTCTATAAATGAGGAGACCGACTTACACGAAAAGCGAGCTGCAATCATCAAGTGGACCATCCGTGAAATTTATATTTGGTTTATTGTTTGACTATTTGGAACCGTAGCCGGCATGTTTGCTGTTTTTTCTCGTTAGTACCGGATCAGCGCTGGTTCAGCGCGGACTGGACAAATCCGATTTCGTTTTAAATTACTTCAGGCCCGAGTGGGAGACCGGTGTAGCAAAGCAAAAACATCCTGAGGCTTTCCCTCAGATTCTCTAGTTTTAAGGTATTTGTGGTCAATAGTCTAATGTGGACTAAATAGGGGCGTGTGGGGAACCGCACGCTCTGTCATTTTATCGATAACGTATGTTAACCGCTGATAACCTGAGTCCGGGTGATCCTTTATATAGGCATCGTTCCGTTTCTATCTTTGCAGCCAGAAGTGGCAGAGAACGAAGGTATTATGCTCTTTTGTCATGCAGTATCATTGACGCCAAAGACAAAAACTAGACCGGTTAATGCCAATCCAGAACACGAGAGGCTCGGCCGGGACCGAATTTCGATATTGCCAATAACGCATTTGGGTTGTGTAGATTATCCAACACGTTAAAAGTGAAGGCGCGTTTTTTCCGCCCGAACCCCGGGCAGGAGAAGCAGATGAAGCTGAACCGCTCGAGTTCTAGAGATACTAAACCTAACTAATAGTGCCTAATTCTGATTATCTACACTTGCGACCCCTTCAGAAAAAACACCGCCATTCAGTCCCGACAGAGCTATTACACCGGCTCACGCGCAAAAATTTATGGATCATCCTGATATGCCGAACCATAGTCTATGGCTAGGCTACCATCGAGTATCGTATCACCACAACTTAGCCGCTTAACGGCGCTACATCATCACCTGGATCATGGCGAAATAAGCC
>JADFXS010000508.1:0-1888 GCA_015233515.1 Deltaproteobacteria bacterium
ACGGAACTGGAAATCCCTATTATTTCCAGCAACGGGAAGATGACTCCCAAAGATGTGGAAATCCTGGCCCATGATTTCCATCAGGCATCGCTGTTCCGATACAAAACAAACGATCCGGATTCCATGGTCGAATTTATTATGTGGCGTCATATGGCCACCCATATGACACCCAGGATAGAACTGGAGATATCGAGAGCCGACGGCCAAAGCCCCTCAGCCGCGCTTATGGGAAAACAAAAAGCTTATTTCGGCCCCCAAGCCGGATTCGAGGAGACTCTTTATTACGACGGTGAAAAGCTCCATCACGGCAGGGTCATCGTCGGTCCGGCCATTGTGGTTCTGAACGACACAACTATTGTCGTGCCGCCTGATTTCACCTTGGCCAAACAGGTATATGGGTATTTCATCATGGACGTACCTGTCTAATAGCCGCGAAACAAAAGGACTGCAATACGACGCGATCGTTTATCGGTCCTCGGATTGATGTCTGAAGATACAGGCGAGCGTATCCCCCTTTGCCGGCAGAGGAAATAGCGAGCCAAAATCAAGATGATATCAATCCGGACTCGTTGGAGTTCTCCGCGGCCGGCTGCAGAGAACTCCAACTGGATAATTTCGCAATTTCCACAGTTTATAAACCGGCCGAGGCCGATATTTCCTTGATAACATTTATTAATCAAATACAACTTAAGAAAGGATAGGCGACATGAAAGCATTATTTCCAATTTCCGTTGTGGTCGGTATTATAGCCTCCTCTTTTATTCAACTCACAATCTCGGTTCCCTGGTCGTCGCTTGGCCGGCCTTTGCTGGGTGGGCCTGCTTTTTCTTTTGCGGCGGCCAGATTAAAGACGCGCCTAAATCCTATATCTGCAGTTTAAGCGGGGCGATTCATTCAGCCGTCATCCTTTTTATCTGGTCCCAATTGACCAACAGCAACGTGGCCGTTTTACCTCTTTTTATCCTAGTCCTGGGTTTTACCTTGACTATTGAAGGCGCCACCAAACTCCTTTCCTCCATTCCGGCCCAATTCCTGGGCGCCGCGGTCTATTTTGGTAATATGAGCGGCAAAGGTTTGTGGGAAGCGTTGTTTCACACGGCCATCATGTTGCTGTTAGGTAACATAATCGGCATTATCTCCATTGTAGTGCCGCCGTTGTTTCAGAAAAAAACCGCGCCTCAGTCCTGATCAGAATAAACAGACCTCCTAAAAAAGGGATTCACGGTCATTACCCGGCCGTGAATCTCACCGACTTTGCCAATCGTTAAGACTGAAACAGATCCGATAACCTGTCTTTAGGCCATCTTTTACCGTTAAAACGTGACAAAGCCAGATTTAGCCTTCAAGGTGTTCATTGCCAATTTGCTCCTGCTCATTGTATTGTTCAAAGACTGCCATGAATGATGCCAGGTAGGTTGCCAGCTTGATATACGAACTCAGGATTACTCCTTTTCCGGAGATCCAGTCAAAGTTCCCCAGATATCTTCAACCAGAAACGAATTGAAAATACGAATCCCATGGATTTCAAAGCTTTGTTCACCGTTATAAAGAACCACCCCCGAAGTAAGGCGTTTTAATTCCAATGCCTGAAGTCGCTCCAAGCCCTTCATGAAATCCATGGAAAACGTCTCGGCGGATTTAATTTCCACAGGTGTGAGTTCCCCTTTTTCCCGAATGAGCAGGTCTACTTCACTGCCGCGAGCATCACGAAAAAAATAGATATCCGGTCTGATTCCCTTACTGAGCCCGCCCTTGACGATATCGGCAATGACGAGGTTTTCATATAGATTCCCGCGCAGCGGATCGCGGGATGCTTGTTCTTCCGTGTGAATCCCGAGCAAAAAAGCGGCCAGCCCAACGTCAGTGAAATATATTTTCGGAGACTTTA
>JADFXS010000508.1:1945-2691 GCA_015233515.1 Deltaproteobacteria bacterium
CATAAGCTGCTTTCAACACGCTCAGCCAGTTCCTGATGGTTGTACTGGATACGCCCACGTCATTCGAGAGTGAGACCAAGTTGATAATCTGCCCGACTCGGCCGGCCAGCAGGGTGACAAATTTCTGAAATTGCGACAGATCGCGCAGTTGCACTAAGGCTCGCACATCACGTTCAACATAGGTTTGCAGGTAACTGTTGTAAAACCTTCTCGGTTCGAGTTTCTCTTCGTGCAGGCGGGGAAAACAACCGCGAGTGATCAAATCGAATGGTCCTTTAGTAGACTCATAGCGGCGAAGTTCACGAAATGAAAAAGGCCAGAGGGTCAACATAGCGGTCCGGCCGGCCAGGGATTGGCTGATCGCCTCGTGTAGTTGTGGCTGGTGACTGCCGGTCAATATAAACCGTCCTCGCCCTCCTAAGTTATCGATAATTCCCTGGAGGTATGAGAGCAGCACCGGGAGCCGTTGGACCTCATCCAAAATGCCCCCATGTTTCATCCGACCGAGGAATCCACGTGGATCGGCTTCGGCCGCGGCCCGGATGTCCGGGTCTTCCAAGGAGAAATAAGGTTTGTCCGGAAACGTCATTTGAGCCAAAGTGGTCTTACCAGCTTGACGTGGCCCAAGTATGGTCACGGCCGGGTATTCCGCCGCGGCTCGAATCAGTTCTTTGGTGATGTCTCTGGTGATCATAAGGAGAGAATACCCGCTTGTTGTGCAAAATGAAAGTTAAAGTTTCGTTTTG
>JADFXS010000509.1:0-491 GCA_015233515.1 Deltaproteobacteria bacterium
TCAAATGGTTTTCATCCAAAATCTCCGAAAATCGTCGCCCTAGGGCTTTAGCCGACGGGATATGCATTATTTCCGAAGCAGACCGATTGAAAGTAGTGATGATCCCTTCGGCATCAGCGGCCATTACGCCCGTAGCCACGTTTTGGAGGATGATCTCCATGTATCGGCGTCGTTGGTCCAGTTCGTTATTGCTGGCCAATAGTTCGAGATTTTTTTTCGTCAACTCCGCTTTACCGGCTTTGAGGTCCCGAGTCATGCGATTGAAGGAGTTCACCAGGGTTTCGATCTCACCGGCGTACGGCTTGACTTCGATCATAAAATCGTAATCGCCCTGCGAGATTCGCTCCGTGGCTTTAGCCAGATCCATGATGGGGCCGGTAATGCCTTTAGCCAGATGAAAGGCGATCCAAGTGGATACAAAAATACTGAGTAAGGCCACAATGGTCAAGGCGATGAAATGGCTGACCCGGATTGGATCATGGAGACGTTTC
>JADFXS010000509.1:548-2676 GCA_015233515.1 Deltaproteobacteria bacterium
GCGAAAACCGACCGCCGCGAAACCAAGCAATTGCCCTTCGACAGACTGGAGAGGCCAGATCGCCCGAATCACATCCCGCCCCAGGGCGGTATCGATACGTGTGCGCACCTGCCCCGTAGCGGCGGATTCCTGAAACATACCGGATGGAATGTGCGGCAAGGACCACTCTTTTAGCTCAGGCGCCATATCCATCAGCATCAAAACCAAATCAGGACTGTAAATCTCAATCAAGGCCAGATCATTATCCAGTCGCAGCGCATGGACGGCCTTGAGCGAGGCTTCATCACCAGTCGATTGGTATAGCTTTGATTCTATTACATCTTTTTTTATCACCTTCCCTAGATCCACGGCCAGGGATACATTGGCTTCCAATGAAGATTGAGCCAAACCGAGCGAATCCACCAGGGACTGTTCCACGTTCTGATCGAACCAGTAGTCATGGCCGGTGGCGATAAATTGCCAACCGGCGTAAAACAATAAACCGGTCGGGACCAGGGATAGACTGACAAAAGCAATGACCAGCTTGGTTCGTAACTGGGCGCCGGCAATCCGGTGTTCTTCAAAAAAAATTTTATACAGATTACGGAGGACTAGAACCAAGAGAACAAACAATAGCAGGACGTTGACGTTAATGAGGAAGAAAACCAGCAAACCATAGGACATGGGGACGCCGGCCCCTAGGCGGACCACGTAGGTCTGAAGCATGGTCAAACCGATTATGGCCAGGATGGCGGCGCTTATTAAAGTGCGGTCCAACCGCCTTTTTTTGCGAATGATATCATCACGGTTGTCGGTTTGTGTTTTGGTCATATCTCCTCGATAATTAAAAGCGTCCCGCGGCAAGCCGCGGTAAATCTTCGACATGTAAGGAAGAAAAGCTTATTTTTTTGCTTGCCAACCTCGTGGCAAGCTACGAGGAATGCGCTCGCTAGCCTGGTCAACGTCGAGTCGGCTAAGGCGCCGCCAAAAAATTTGTCAGATCAAGGTCGAAATCCGATGATGACGGCTGATCACGAATGACTTTGTAACGCATATTTCTTATTTATCAATTCCCACGTCAATGTTTCTAGGTTTGTACCATCTAATCGTTGGATAATTGATGCTGATCAGGACAAGATAAATAGTGGCCAAGATGTATGCGGTTAGAGTCCCCCACCCCACCCCGATCGTCGGGTAGGTTGCGGCCACCATGCTACAATAAATAACTATGCAAACCAATCCCCGGGGAACATTTTTAATAATGGTGTAAACGTGTTCCTTCCGGTAGGAATAATGAATAATAATCATCATCGGCAGCATGGTTACCGGAAACGCCGCTAACAGTCCGGACCAACGTTGCCCTAACCAAGCGGCGGTCAAAGTGATGATCAGGATGGAAACCGCGGCGAATAAAGCGCGTAGCATCAGGAGCTTGAGGCTGGTTTTGCGGGATTTTTCGATTCGCGCGTTTTCCAGATTTTTAAACACGCGGTCGAAGAAGATAATGGAGAACATGGATATGACCGCCGCCATCCAAGTGGATACATCGACCAGTTTCAAAACCAAGCCGATAACAATAAAGACAAAAGCACCACAGATTGTGGACAACAGAATAGCCCAGACGGAGGATCCGGAACCTATCCGGCGAGTGACACGGTAATAAACATAAAGAAGACTTTGTAAAGACACCAGCCCCATCATGGTGTAAACGGCCGCGTCTCCGGCAAATCGCGGCCCAACTTCCAGGCCGATGAAAAACAATGTAATGGCCGATCCGAGAGGATATCCCGAGAAGATTCCAGCGAACCTCGTGCTGACATGTTCAGCCAATAAGGTCACCACCACCACCATGATTATCGCCACAACGATCTTGATCAGACTCATCCAGGATACCAGGTCAAACATACGGTTCGCTCTGCTTTCAGTTTTGAATGAAAAATCATCCGCCGGGGTTATTGATCTTCGGGGCATGCTCTCCGGATAAATATCGCGGTAATTTAAGCCTAACCCATGACGAAAGAATCATTCTCCTTTAACCTGGTTATTCTCGGAGTCCGGTACTTTTCTGTCAAGAAATAATTACCCAAGCCATATGATCACTTATAC
Source organism: Deltaproteobacteria bacterium (assembly GCA_015233515.1). The sequence goes on from JADFXS010000509.1 coordinate 2,634, forward strand.
CGGGTAAAGTTGAAGCTCCCCGCGGCGAGCCGCGAGGAATCTT
>JADFXS010000510.1:0-1414 GCA_015233515.1 Deltaproteobacteria bacterium
TAGGACAGGCTTCCGTGGCCCGGAGTCCGGTTTCCGGACAGACCGCCAGTTCGGCCAGCCCTTCCGGCCGGTTGAAGGGTTCAGGCGGATAATAGGCGGCGCATAAACGCATGACTTGGCGCCACAACGGACCGGCTCCGGTAATGCCCGAGACCCGGCCCATGGGGCGAGCGTCGAAATTGCCGGCCCAGACGCCGACCACTACTGAGCTAGTATATCCCACCGTCCAGTTGTCGCGGAAGTTTTTGCTGGTTCCGGTCTTGGCCGCCGCTGGAAAGGGCAGGGCCAGCAGACTGTCCCGGCCGAAACCGGTGGCCCGGGCGGCATCGTCCCCCAGGATATCGGTCACCAGATAGGCAGCCGGCGCGGAAAAAGCCCGGTGCTCGTCACCAACGGTTTGACCGAAAAGCATAACCGGCGGGCGGCTGACGCCACCGGAGGCTAACGTAGCGTACGCGTTGGTCAATTCCAAAAGACTCACTTCGCCGGCGCCCAGGGTCAAACCCAGGCCGTAATAATCCGGTTCGTGAATCAGAGAGGTCAGGCCGGCCGCTTTCATCTGCTGGTAAACCAGAGGCAGGCCGACCCGGGCCAGGACCTTGACCGCCGGGACGTTCAGGGAACTGGCTAAGGCCGTGCGCAGATCAACCCGACCGTGATACCGGCCGTCGTAGTTTGCCGGTTTGTATACCCCTAAGGTCAGACCGAATTCCGCCGGGCTGTCATCCACGATGTAGGCCGGAGTCAGGCCGGCGTCAAAAGCGGCGGCATAAGTGAAAGGCTTGACTGCGGAGCCCGGCTGACGTTTGGCCAGCACTCCGTCGTTTTGGCCTTCCCGGGCTTCGAAAAAATCCACCGATCCGACCCAGGCCAGAATTTCCCGGGTTCGGTGATCCATGACCACCACGGCGGCTTGTGTAATGCTCGAATTTTTAACTTCGGCCACAGCTTGGGCGGTCAAAGCTTCGATTTTAGTCTGGAGTTCCAAGTCCAGAGTCGTCCGGACCCGGGCCGGCGGGGGAATCGGCAGCATGGCTTTGATTTGTGTTACAAAATGGGGCGCCCGAAATAGCTGACTGCGGCGGTCCAAGCGGATCGGTTCCAAGCGCGCCCGTTCCGATTCTTCGCCGGTCAAGGAGTGCAAGGCGGCCATCCGGTTTAGCAGGTGATTCCGCCTGGTGCGCGCCCCTTCCAGGCCGCGATATGGATTGAGCGCTCCGGGAGCCTGCGGCAGGGACATGAGGAAAGCGGCTTCCGATGGCGATAAATTGGCTGGGGACTTGTCGAAATACAGTCGGGCCGCGGCCGGTATCCCTTGGGCCGTGTTGCCGCAAGGCGCTAAATTCAGATAGGCCTCCAAAAGGCGTTCCTTGGAGTATTTCTTTTCCAAACTCAACGCCTGAAGCATTTCCTT
>JADFXS010000510.1:1435-2672 GCA_015233515.1 Deltaproteobacteria bacterium
GTAAGTTGCATGGTGATGGTGGAAGCCCCGCTGACAATGCGGACGGCCTTCAGATTCTGAAGCAAAGCTCGACCGACGGCCAGAAGATCGACACCCGGATGGGAATAATAGCGTTTATCCTCGGCGGCCAAAGCCGCGGCCGCGACGTGCCGGGATATTCCGGATAAAGGCGTCCACTCGGAGCGGGTTTCCTGACTGGAGAGAACCTCGCGGAGCACCCGGCCTTCCCGGTCTTCGACCAGCACGGACGGCCATTCCCGGGCTTGAAATTCGGCCAGATGATCCGGGAGCAGGGACAGGGCGGCATATCCGGACCAGGTTAAGGCCAGCGCGGCTAAAAAGACCGCAAGGATCAGTTTTAGTTTGCGCTTTAAGTTTGGCGAAGTAATTAACGACATGCCATGAAGTCCGGATCCGACAGCGATTAAAATTGAAGCTCCTCGCGGCCGGCCGCGGGGAACTTCAACCTATTTACCGCCGTATTTATTCACATACCCCCGAGGCGTGACCATCCGGCCTCCGTACACAAAGGTCTGACTATTGCCGATGATCACGATGGTATGCATGTCCACATCCGTTGATGCGGCCTGTCCCAGAGTGGTCAGGACCACTTTTTCACCTTCGTCTCGCATGGCGTTGGTCACTAAGCCCATGGGCGTATCGGGGGGACGGGTTTGGGCGACGATTTGGCAGGCCTGACCAAATTGCCAGTGGCGACCGCGACTTTTAGGATTATAAAGAACAATGACCAAGTCGGCTTGAGCGGTCAGGGAGAGTCGCTTGGTAATGACGTCCCAAGGCGTCAAGCGATCGCTCAAACTGATACAGGCAAAGTCATGAGTCAACGGAGCGCCGAGTATGGCCGCGGCCGCGGCCAAAGCCGGGACGCCGGGGATGACTTCAATCTGTAACTGCTCCGGGCCGGAACCCAGGGGAATCGCCCTGGCCCGCGCCAGCTCAAAAACCACGCCGGCCATGGCATAGATCCCCGGATCACCACCGGAAATCACGACCACCCGGTCCCCGGCCAGGGCCAGGTCCAAGGCGGTCCCGGCGCGGTCAAGTTCCTGGGTCATAGCGCTGGAGACGATTCTTTTACCTTCCAGCAGAAATCCGACTTGATCAAGATAAGTTTTATAACCGACGATCACTTCAGCCTGGGACAAAGCCGCGCGAGCCTGAAAGCTGAGGACCTCGTCGCGCCCCGGACCTAATCCGACAATTTGTAATCGCAATG
>JADFXS010000511.1:0-493 GCA_015233515.1 Deltaproteobacteria bacterium
AAATAAAAATTTCCATTATCCCGCACGATAATTGGCTGAAATGACGAATCGGCACTCTATGGGTATTAAATCAAGGGCCTTCCGCATTAAACGAACTTTATCAAAAAAATCACGGGATACAAGCTTTTTCTTAAGAGTCGGGCAGTGTTTGCGGCGATGGTTCACAATGACATCGATCAGCGCCTTTTTAAAATCAAGATCGCATGAAGAAGAATTCGGCAGGGTTGACGACAACCGGCCACTTTGTTATTTTCCTAAGTGGAACATGGAACATCCGGATAAAACCGCTAACGGAGGAAATCGGCCTCCATTTTAACGATTTGGTTAAACAGGCGCGGACGTGGAACAATATTTGGACATTTTCCTCAACCACCTGCGAGTGGAAAGAGGCTTGGCGGCCAATACCGTCGACGCGTACGGCCGAGATGTGCGGGGGTATTTGGAATACCTGGCCAAGGATCATCATGATCCATTGACGGCGAATCGTTCGTCG
>JADFXS010000511.1:518-1104 GCA_015233515.1 Deltaproteobacteria bacterium
TTTTGCTTAGCCTCAGTCAATCGAAGGTGGGACCGCGTAGCCGGGCTCGAACGTTATCGGCGATTAAAAGCTTTTACCGGTTTTTATCCAAGGAAGGCTTGATCAAGGAGCATCCGGTGGCCGATTTGGAAGCTCCCAAAACCCCGTTACATCTGCCCCAGGTATTATCCATCGATGAAGTCGATCGTCTCTTAGCCAGCCCTGACCCGACCAAGCCGGGCGGATTGCGCGACAAGGCCATGCTGGAGATGCTCTATGCCACTGGTTTAAGAGTTACCGAACTGATCAGCTTGGCCTTGGGTTCCATTAACCTCGAAGCCGGATATGTCCGGACCATGGGTAAAGGCTCCAAGGAACGGTTGGTGCCCATGGGCGACATGGCCCTGGATTGGATCAAGCGTTATCTCATGGAAGCCCGGGACCGACTGTCGGGCGCCAAGCCAAGTCCCTTCCTCTTTATCGGCCGGCGAGGCACCAAAATTTCCCGGCAGTATTTCTGGCGGCAAATCCGGGCCTACAGTATCCAGGCCGGTATCTCCAAAAACGTTCATCCTCACACCTTGAGACATTCATTCGCCACCCATCT
>JADFXS010000511.1:1114-2665 GCA_015233515.1 Deltaproteobacteria bacterium
GGGGCGCGGATTTGCGCTCGGTGCAGATGCTGCTGGGCCATGCCGACCTTTCCACCACGGAAATTTACACCCATGTCACCCGGCAACCCCTCCAGCAAGTTCACCAGGGGCGCCACCCACGTGGATAAAAATCCATTGACTTCATCTTCGCGAAAATTACCCGAAATAATTCCTATAGCTGACGGCCGGACGGAAATCATTACGACCCATATCAATGCGGACTTTGACGCCGTGGCGTCCATGATCGCCGCCGGAAAACTATATCCCAACGCTACCATGGTTTTTCCTGGGTCCCAGGAAAAAAACCTGCGGAATTTCTTCATTCAATCCATCATATACTTGTTCAATGTGGCTCGCATCAAAGACATTGACATGTCCAAGGTCGGTCGGCTGATCCTGGTGGATACCCGTCAGGCCGATCGAATCGGGCCGCTACAGAAAATATTGGAAAACAAAAATTTAAGTATTCATATCTATGATCATCATCCAGCCGCGCCCCATGATATCAAGGGAGAACTGGAGATCGTGGCCCAAGTCGGCGCCAATGCCACGATTATGGTTGAAATCCTGGCTGATCGCGGCATACCTCTCAATTCCGAGGAAGCATCGGCCCTGGCCTTGGGTATTTACGAAGACACCGGATCGTTTATCTTCCGATCCACGACACCGCGGGACTATCACGCCGCGGCCTACCTGTTGGAACACGGCGCCGATCTGAATGTGGTTGCGGAGATGATCAGCCGGGAGTTGACCGCCGACCAGGTGGCTCTGTTATATGAACTCATCAATTCCACCAAAACCCACACCATCAATGAAGTGGAAGTGGTTATTACCCAGGCCACCACTGAGCACTACGTGGAGGATTTAGCCGTCCTGGTCCATAAAATGATGGATATGCAAAACCTCCAGGTGCTTTTCGCGGTCGTGGGCATGGAAGGCCGGATTTATCTGGTGGCGCGCAGCCGGCTTCCCCGGGCGAATGTCGCCGAAGTCGCTCAGGAATTTGGAGGCGGTGGGCATCCCTATGCCGCGGCGGCCACCATTCGGGATGCCACCCTGCCCCAGACCATCAACAAATTGCTGAATACACTGGCCATGGTCTTCGGGCCTGTTCAAACCGCTCGGGATATCATGGTTCATCCCGTCATTTCCGTGGGGCCGGAGACCATACTGACCGAAGCCAGCGACATGATGGCTAAATACAGCATCAACGTTCTGTTGGTCGTGGATGAACAGAATCAAGTCCTTGGTTACGTCTCGCGGCAAAACGTTCACAAAGCGCTGTACCACGGTCTCCCCGGGTATCCGGTGTCGGAATTCATGACCACCGAGTTCGGAGTGGTGAGCCCCGAGGCGACCTTTGCCGAAATACAAGCCTTGATCGTCGAACAAAAACAGCGTCTTGTCCCGGTGGTCCAGAACAACCAGGCCCTGGGAGTTATCACCAGAACCGACCTTTTAAATATTCTGACCAGCGAAACCAAAACCTCCGGCTCTTCAGTGGAAGATACCACCGGCGTCAAACCCAACCGGCATAAAAAAATCTTGAGT
>JADFXS010000512.1 GCA_015233515.1 Deltaproteobacteria bacterium
CGACGATCGAAAAAGTGCATAAGTTTATTGAAGAGTGCGGCCGCCGGAGGCATGGTAAGCACCACGAAATCTATCTGAGCGATATTCGCAAAGCCGCTCCGGAGAAATGGAAAACCGTTATCAGACAACCGATGAAATAAAACTGACCGACCATACTTACCTCAATTTCGAAAGGAGATCTCTCATGAGCGAACAATTCAACTACAACATCAATTTGGACGTGAAGTTCGGTTTTCTGGAATTAATCGATGTTCCCGGCCTGGTGGCCTCCTGCCAAGAGAAGTGGTACAACCAAACCCTTTGTCAGGTAAACGATAGCGTGATTCGTCTTGGTATTATCCAAGGCGAATTCCACTGGCACAAACACGATGAAGAAGATGAGTTCTTTTTCGTTCTGCAGGGCGAGCTTTTAATCGACTTGGAAGACAAGACCGTTGTCCTCGAGCCGCACCAGGGGTATGCGGTTCCCAAGGGAGTGGTTCATCGAACCCGGGCGCCGGAACGGACGGCTATTCTCATGGTGGAGAGTGGTTCGGTAAAACCTACCGGGGACTGAAATTGATGCCTCTGGGGGCAATCGACTACATGGCGCCGAGAACCCGACCTCATGGCGCGTAATATTATGTTAAACATAAACAATAAACTACTGTCATTTCGAAGCGAAGCGAGAAATCTCTAACACCTACAAAGCAGGTTTTTGGGCCTTCGAGATTTCTCGTCGCGGCCTGTGCCGCTCCTCGAAATGACGCCTGACACTCCGCCGAGAAGCAAGCAATGATGGGAAGAAGCGGCCCCGAGGTGCTGTTTTTTAAAAATTAACCAACTAAACAACGATTAGACCACAATTCTTGGAGAAAACAGATGCCTGAAAACCAAAACTTGACGGGCAAGATCGCCCTGGTCACCGGCGGAAATCGGGGCATAGGTCTGGCCATAGCGGTGGCCCTGGCGAAATCAGGGGTTGATCTGGCGGTGAATTACTACCGCCGCGAAAACTATGCCCAACAAGCGCGATCGATCATCGAACAATTAGGAAGACGTTGCCTGCTGGTAAAGGCCGATCTCTCGAAAGCCTCGGAAATCGCCAATATGGTGGCCGTCGTCACCGAGCACCTGGGCGAAGTCAATATCCTGGTAAACAACGCCGGTATTTCCGAACCGCAATCACTTGAAAAAATCGACGAAGCGTTATGGGACCGCGTTCTGGACACGAATTTAAAATCGGCTTTCCTCGTAACCCAGGCCGTCTTGCCCGCCATGAGGAAAAACCAATGGGGGCGGATCATCAACATTTCTTCCGTGGCGGCTCAACTGGGCGGAGTGGTCGGGCCGCATTATGCCGCATCAAAGGCCGGCCTGATCGGCTTGACCCATGCCTATGCCGCGCTGCTGGCCAAGGAGGGCATTACCACCAACGCCGTGGCGCCAGCCCTGATTGCCACGGAAATGGTTACCAGCAATCCCCGCGCTCGAGCGGATTTGATTCCGATAGGCCGCTTTGGCCAACCGGACGAAGTCAGCGATGTCGTGGTCATGCTGGCTGCTAATGGATATATCACCGGCCAGACCATCAACGTCAACGGCGGTTGGTACATGAGTTAGTTGTAAGGACGGCCCAACTGGCCGGATTAGATGTCTTGGCGGGATGGCTAACGGTAGGAATCGGTTCCACCATGGCCGGCCATTTCACCACGAATTTTGGAGGTGCTTTTCCATGAAAGATAAAATTAGCTGGAGACTGCGTATCTTCAACTTATCAATTTTCCTCTTCATGCTGTCCATGATAAGTACGAGCCAGGCTTCGTCCAATCATTACCCGCCCGATCAGAAAGACTTGACGTCGAAAACCATTTTAGCCGACCTGCCCCCGGAGATCCGCCAAAAGATATCAGCTCAACTGGATAGAAACGAGTATGACACGGCTTCAATCGAAAAGACGCAGCCTGACGGCCGCCAAATTCTTAGCTTTGGCGGCCTGAAGGCCAGGGACGCTCAAGGACGCATTTTGTCAGCCAAACTATCCTTACGGGGAAGGGGTCCGGATAAAGGCGATTATGGGCTGAGTTACGTAGTGGATGATTCCCAGGCGGTCTATCCGCTGACTATCGCCCCCATCTTTAGCCAGGGGAGTCAAATTATTGCCTTCGATGGCGCCACCAATGACGTGTTCGGCTTATCAGTCTCCGTTAGCGCTGACGCCATCGTGGTCGGCGCTCCCGGTAAAACGGTGGGAGGCAACGTGGGCCAAGGCATGGCTTACGTCTTTTATCGAAATCAGGGTGGGACCGACAACTGGGGGCAGGTCCAAAAATTGCTCGCCCCTGATGACGCGGCCAACGATCATTTTGGTGACGCCGTGTCTATCAGCGGCGATATTATAGTGATCGGAGCCCAAAGCAAGCAGGTGGGCGGCAACGTGGGCCAAGGCGCGGCTTATGTCTTTTATCGAAATCAGGGTGGGACCGATAACTGGGGGCAGGTCAAAATATTGGCCGCTTCCGATGGAACGGCCAAGGATTTGTTTGGTTGGTCAGTGGCCGTCAGCAGCGACACCATAGCGGTTGGGGCCTCTACCAAACAGATCGGAGGCAACGTGGGCCAAGGCGCGGCTTATGTCTATTATAGAAATCAAGGTGGAACCAATAACTGGGGGCCGGTCCAAAA
>JADFXS010000513.1 GCA_015233515.1 Deltaproteobacteria bacterium
GGCTGAGTGTGGCCGGCCGTGACGGCTGGGTTATGAGCGGTCTGTCGGACCGGCCGTGTTGTCTGATGGTCTAGGCCATGGGGGCATGGATCATTGCCGACCGGGAAACAGTTCTGTTCTATTATGGCCAAGGATTCAATCCCAATCCAATCCCCAAGAATCCCCACGTCGAACAAATTGCAAAGGATTCGCTTGAGCCGGCCTTGAAGATAGCCACCCGCCTGACCACCAAGGGTGAGTACCATAAGATCAACCATGGGCCGGAACTGCTGGCCCTGCTCTCACCGGACGTTGTGTGTCGAAGGGCCGAACACTGCAAAAGGCTGTTTGAAGATTTGAACTTACTGTTGGAATCGTCATAAGACGCGTGGCCATCCCCCTGAAGACCCCGAGGAATGAACATGACGTGGGGAATTTTCTTTTTAAGCCCGGTCGGACCGCACCCCTGGCGCAAAAAAAACTGATGTCGAAATATTTTTCTATTGCATTTCCATCTCAAAGAAGGTAAAAGCGGTAACTTTGCCGTAGCGGCTACTTTCGGGTAATTTTATGGCATTAAGAAAAGAGCGATAACGATAGACCAGGTTTTCCTCCGGCCTTTGGGCGGCAACCCTCTGGCCCGTCTTTATCTGATTAGTCTCGGGGCGGGCATCACCTCGCCACGAGTTCCATTCCGGCATCAGCCAAATCGGCAATGTTTCTGCGGGACCGGGGGCCACGAAACAAAAATGCCGCATCGGAATGGCTGTTCCTCGGCGTCATCTCTATGTTCATTGTTGCTTTGATTGGCGAAAGGCAACTTGGGCGACCGGTTAAGATATTGAAAAGCCCCAGGACAAGGACCAACCATGAAAAAAAATGTTGAAACCACTCTGACTGTTTTCTATTGTCAAAACAGCCTCCAAGAAAATAAACGGACGCTGGAAGCCCAGGTGGGGCCAAGGGTGAAACTCTTCCCCATTCCCTGCAGCGGTCGACTAGAGCCTCTTTTCTTATTGCGGGCTCTGGAAGGTGGCGCGGATGCCGCCTGCCTGTTTGTTTGCCCAGAGGGAGCTTGCCGCTATTTTGAAGGCAACCGCAGGGCGTCCAAGCGGGTGGCTTATACCAAAAAAATGCTCAAAGAGATCGGCCTGGAGGAGGACCGGGTGTTCATCACTTTTATGTCGGCCAATGAGAAACGCCCGCCCAAAAAGATGATACTGGACGCCTTGGCCGCCGCGGAAAAATTGGGGCCGTCCCCCTTGAACAAGGCGCCCCTAAAGGAGAAAAAATAATGATCACCGCAACCAGAAAACCCTTAGACGATATCAAGGCCATGATTCGTCCGTTTAAGAAAGTTCTTATCGCCGGATGCGGGTCTTGCGTGGCCGAATGTGCGGCGGGTGGCGAAAAGGAGGTGGCGCAACTGGCCTCATCCCTGCGAATGGCCTTCAAACTTGAGGGGCAAGCCATCGAACTAAATGAGATCACCGTAGACCGGCAATGCGTGAACATCTTTTTGGACCAACTGGAGCAACCTACCCGGGCCCATGAAGCGGTCTTGTCTTTGGCGTGCGGCGCCGGGGTCCAGGCCCTGGCCGAACGGCATCCCGACCGCCACGTCTTCCCTGCCTTGGACACCCAGTTTCTGGGCCAGACTAAACAGCCGGGGCTATGGCTGGAAAATTGCCTGGGATGCGGGCAGTGCAAGCTTTATTACTTTGGCGCCGTTTGTCCCTTAGCCCGGTGCGCCAAACAGTTGTTCAACGGACCATGCGGGGGTTCCCAAAAGGGTAAGTGCGAAGTGGATCCAGATAAGCCCTGTGCCTGGCAATTAATCATTGATCGTCTTGGCGCCCTTAACGCCCTCGACCGGCTGGAAGAAGTCTATGAGCCCGTCGACTGGTCTTGTAAGCAAGGACGGGGACCGCGGAAAATCGTGAGGGAGGATCAACAAAGTTGAAGACAACAAGCCACTTAAAACAGGTACTCGCCCAGGGCCAATTTGCCGTAACCGCGGAAGCCGGGCCGCCCAAGGGTTGTGACCCGGAAGTAATTCATAAAAAAGCCGAGTTACTCCGAGGATCGGTGGATGCGGTGAACGTCACCGACAACCAGACCGGGATCGTCCGCATGTCCAGTATGGCCGCCTGCGCTTTACTCCTCCGGGCCGGCATTGAGCCGGTGCTGCAAATGGTCGTTCGTGACCGAAACCGGATCGCCCTGCAATCGGATATTCTGGGCGCGGCGGCTTTGGGGATCCAAAATGTGATGTGTTTATCCGGTGATCACCAGACTTTCGGGAATCAACCCGGGGCGATGGGGGTATTTGACTTGGATTCCATCCAATTTGTGGCCACAGTCAAGAAGATGCGGGATGACGGCGTTATCTTAGGCGGTGATCCACTCACGTCGGCGCCACCCATGTTCATCGGCGCGGCCGCCAATCCCTTTGCTGATCCCCTCCCTTTCCGAGTGACCCGGCTGGCCAAGAAAATCAAGGCCGGGGCGGAATTCATTCAGACCCAGTGCATATTTAATCTGCCGCGATTTAAGGAATTCATGACCATGGTCCGGGACCGGGGGCTGGACCGGCAGGTGGCCATCTTAGGCGGAATCACGCCCATCAAATCGATCGGCATGGCCCGGTACATGGCCGAAAAAGTCGCCGGTATGGATGTC
>JADFXS010000514.1 GCA_015233515.1 Deltaproteobacteria bacterium
CTATGGAATATAAAGTCGGAAATCTGCAGCGTATTTTTTGGTGCCGCCTGGATGATGGTGAAGACCTGCTGAAGGAACTAACCAACTTGGCCCGGCGGGAAAATATTGCACAAGCGACCATAACGGTCCTGGGCGCCTTGGGACAGGCCGAACTGGTCATCGGCCCCAAGGAAAAAGTCATTCCGCCGGATTCGGTTTGGTCATCGTTCACCGATGCTCGGGAAATAATTGGTTTTGGCACCATGGCCCCCGGGCCGGATGGTCCTTCAATTCATATGCACCTGACTACCGGCCGAGATGGTCAATCGACCGAGGTCGGATGCCTGCGTCGGCCCAGCCAGGTCTACTTGACCGTGGAAGCCGTGGTTATGGAGATGTCGATGGAAGGAATTCGGCGCTGGCCTGATCCGGCTTTCGGAGTAAGCCGGCTTAATTTCAGTTAATCACTTTTGGGCTTCATTTCATCCAACCAATGAAAAAATATCGACTTTCAAGTCTGTTACCACTCTCCGGAACAAGAATTAAAAAAGTTTTACGGCCGGTTTTACTTGCGGTCTGCCTGATCGCTCTGCTCCTGGTCCTCCCGGGTCAACGTCCCGGTTCCGAACCACTCCAGATTGCCCTGCCTTCGCCTCCGACCCGGATCAGTCAGCTCGATCCCGGTCCTTGGCAAATAGAAAACGATTACCGACAACGCTTGAAAATTTCCAAGGATAAAATCGGCACTGGAGATACCTTGGCCCGAGTGCTGGAACGAGGCGGTCTGCCGAAGGCTGAAATTCATCAAATATCTCAGGCCGCGGCTCAAGTTTTGGACGTGACCAAAGTAAAAACCGGCGGCGAGCTGGTCTTATGGTCAGACCCGGCCTCCAAGACGGTTCTAAAGATTGAATACAGCACCGGTTTGGACCCTCGATTGATTATTTTGAAAACATCTTCCGGCTATATCGCGGTTTTTCATGAATACCAGACCACCAAACGCCTTACCGCCGTTGAAGGGTCCATCAAATCATCGTTTTGGGAAGCTGCTGTCAAGCAATATGGCGTACCTCCTGATCTGGTTATGGCTTTTGCCGACTTGTTTGCCTATGAAGTCGACTTCCTGACGGAAATTCAGCCGGGAGATACCTTCCGTTTATTGTATGAACAAGAATATTCTCAAGGCCAGATTATCGGGCATGGCCGTATCCTGGCCGCTCAGTTCGAAACCAAAGGACGAAAGCTTGAAGTTTATTACTATTCACACCAAAATGAAGACGGTAAATATTATGACGCCTCCGGCCGATCCTTAAAAAAAATGTTTCTGAAGTCGCCTTTGCAATACAGCCGGATCACTTCCTTTTTCACTAACGCTCGTATGCACCCTATTTTGAAAATATACCGGCCTCACGAAGGTGTGGATTATGCCGCTCCTCAGGGAACTCCGATCGATGCCCTCGGTGATGGCCAGATCACTTTTCTGGGATGGAACGGGGGGTTCGGTAATTTTATCGAGATCAAGCATAATCGAATTTATACCACGGCTTATGGTCATCTGTCCGCTTACGCCAAGGGATTGAAAAAAGGGGATCACGTTAAACAAGGACAGCTGATCGGTTACGTTGGAGCCACCGGTTTAGCCACCGGACCGCACCTGGATTTCAGGGTTAAGGAAAACAATAAATTCATTGACCCGCTGACCGTTAAGTTTCAGCCGTCTCCACCGCTCGAATCCAGGGAAAAGTCCAAATTCATGTCGTTAATGACTCAAAGACGGACCGAGATGGCCAATCTGATCGCCGCGAAATGACTTTTACGGGGGATGGTTATTGAGCCTTCTTCTTTTCTCTTGACATCAAGCCTCAAGAAGAATTATTTATTGCACAAAAAAATCAGTATTTTTATAGATAGATTATCTAAGTAAGATACGATTTTATAATGTGCTGATTTTCACTAAGTCACCTCGACCCCGGCAGATCGTCCCGCCCCGGAGGATCTATTGCGGAGATCGGGAGCTAATAATTTAATTCAAGGCGGCGAATAGCCCCAAAGGAGGTAGGAGCCTTGGCCTTTGCAATGACTAATGTGAAGTATTCTGGCAAGATTAACGAAGTGGTTCTGGGTTCGACCAAGACGGTGACAGTTGGTGGTCAAACCTGTTACCCCTTTTTCACATTCGAAGGGCAGATGCCCAACAAACCCAAGGTCGCCATGGAAATCTGGGATGTCGATCCGGAGTCCGACTGGCCGGATGCGGCAAAGGCCCCTTTTAAAGACGTCCTTGCCCAGCCCGGACCTTGGGCCAAAAAGTGTGTCGAATACGGTGCGGATGTTATAGTTATTCAACTCAAAAGTACCGATCCCAACGCTCTGGACAAAGGCGCGGCTGAAGCGGTAGCCACGGTCAAGGCTGTTTTGGAAGCCGTGGATATCCCGGTAATGGTATACGGCGTGAGCAACGATAAAAAAGATATCGAAACCTTAAGCGCCATTGCCGAAACTTTCCAGAACAAAAATCTGGTTCTTGGTCCGGTCGTGGACAAGAATCATAAACAAATCGGCGCCCAAGCCCTGGCTTACGGCCATGTTGTGGCGGCCAACTCGCCTATCGACGTCAATTTAGCCAAGCAACTAAACATACTTCTAGGCAATCTAGGAGTGAATAACAGCAAGATCATCAT
>JADFXS010000515.1:0-515 GCA_015233515.1 Deltaproteobacteria bacterium
CGATTTCAAGGATTTCACGCAGATCCAGGAGGTCGATCAATTGCTTGAGGGTCATGCTGGTTACGAAATAACCGGAACGGGGACGAATCATGACCAAACCTTCTTGTTCGAGCATCTGCAAGGCATCCCGGACCGGCGAAACACTGGTGCCGAAACTATTGGCGATCATCTCCACGGCCAGACGTTCTCCGGGGCTGTATTGTCCGGTAATGATGGCCCGTCGCAGATCGTGGTAGATCTTGTTTTTAGTCGTCTTTTTTTGTTTCGCAATCACAATGATCGTTTCCGCTTCCGGTCGGCCCAGGTTTTCTTGAAGAAGACCCTGGAAAAAGGTTTCGTGTTATACGCTCAGGTCGCCAAGGTGACCGGCTAATCCACGGTTAGATACCATAGCGAGGAAAAATATCAAGCACAAAACAATATCACGATGGAAAGATCTTGTGAAGAATGGTCGGCTTAAAAAATTTGACCGGCGCGGTTCTGGTTGACCCATTGTGAAAAGCCGCAAATTGAGC
>JADFXS010000515.1:546-2658 GCA_015233515.1 Deltaproteobacteria bacterium
CCGTCCTGAACTATTCCGGGGCGAGTTATCTAAACCATTCCGCTGGAGATTAATTGATAAGTTCAATAAAAATAGGATATTATATCAATGTGCCCTTAAACACCCCGGTCATGGCGCACGGAAAATTCGTTACGATTCACTGACGACTGGCTGTAGGAGTCCGGGTGAGTGAAATTTGAGTTCCGGTTTCAAATTTTCTTTACAGCGGTAGGATACTGTGCTAAAAAAACTTGACTGATATATCAATTCGAGATTAAAAAATTATTCCGCCTTAGTATAAAATATCACAAAGGCCTGAAACTCCAGGCAAAAGGAGGTGTGGGCGCTAACATGTCGCTCCGTCGCGACGCGAGATACCGAAATTCACCACCTTTGATCAACAAGGCATGCAAATCCCGGCCGCAACGATTGTTTCGCCAAGGATTTCAGCGTCATGCCCACGATTAGGCGGTGGATTCGGCGGATATGGCCAAATCACCCATTCACGACCCCGGGTCACCCAACGACTCGGGCATGCACGGGCTGGCGGTAACGACGGAAAGTTCACCGGTCATCTCACCCGAAGGTCAAGCCAAATAAGGAGGCAAGCATGAATAATGATAGAGTCCATCCACTGATCCTCGAAGCCAAGGAGAATCTCCAACAGGGAAAAATGTCACGCCGCAGTTTTCTGCGCCTGGCCACGCTGCTCGGTCTTTCCCTCAGCAGCGCCCATCTGTTGGCTTTTGGAGTGGCACCCAAGGCCCAGGCCGCGACCACGGAAAAAATCGTCCGCGGCGGAACCTTGAAGGCCGCCCGTTTCGTCGGCCGCGTCGACCATCCGGCCCGTTTTTCCATGGTCCATCAGTCACACCCCTGGCGTCATGTTTTCGACTATCTCACCAAAACCGATATCAAAGGCATCACTCATCCTTACCTGCTCGAGTCCTGGTCGGTCAGCGACGACTTGAAAACCTGGACCCTTAAGCTGAAAAAAGGCATTAAGTTCAGCAATGGCAAGGAATTGACGGCCGATGACGTTATCTTCAATTTCAGCCAGTGGTTAAGCAAGGAAGTAGGTTCATCCCTGCTGGGTTCCCTGAGCTATATGGACCCCGCCGGCCAGAAAAAAGTGGATGATTACACAGTGGTCTGCAACCTGAAGAACCCTTCGGTGGTTCTACCCGAGCATCTGTACCACTATGGCGCTTGCATATTGCCCAAGGAATTCGGAGGCGACATCACCCGGGAACCCATCGGCACCGGTCCGTTCCTGATGAAAGAATATGTCCCCGGTGAACGCTGCCGCCTGGTGGCCCGCAAGGACTACTGGATGAAAGGCGCCGACGGCAAGCCGCTACCCTACTTGGATGAAATCGTTTTCGTGGAATTGGGCAGCGATCCGGCCGCCAACCTGGCGGCTCTGCGCTCCGGCCAGGTAGATACGGTCATTGAACCCGCGGTTTCCATCTGGGAAGGAGTCAAAGACGATCCCAATTTCAGCATCATCTCGACTCCGACCGCCGCTACTCGTGTATTACGCGTCCGGGTCGATCAGGATCCCTGGAAAGACGTCCGTGTCCGCCAAGCTTTGAAACTGTGCCAAAACCGGCCGAAGATTCTGGCCATTGCTCTTCGTAACCAAGGCACCATCGGCGCCGACAGCCATATCGCCGCCGCCAATGGCGATAATTGCCCCAGTATAGAACCGTATCCCTTTGATCCCGCCAAGGCCAAAAAGTTGTTGGCCGACGCCGGTTTTCCAAACGGTATCGATGTCAAGCTCAGCGTGGCCAGCGACTGGCCGGAATCGATGTCCTACGCTCAGGTCCTCAAACAGGACGCCGAAGCCGCCGGCATTCGCATCACCTTGACCCCCATGCCGTCCACCCAGTATTGGGACGGCTGGACCGACTTCAACATGGGCATCACCTGGTGGGCCCACCGGCCTTTGGCTCTGATGATGCTGCCCCTGGCTTATACGGCCGATAAAGACGGCAAGCCGGTGCCCTGGAACGAAAGCCGTTGGGTCAACAAGGAATTCCCACAACTGTTGGATAAAGCCCAGGCTATCGCCAAAGTCGACAGCCGTCGCGACCTGGTGTGCCAAATGCAGAAAATCATGAAGGAAGA
>JADFXS010000051.1 GCA_015233515.1 Deltaproteobacteria bacterium
ATACGATAATATAAAGATATTATTACAATTTTATAATTATCTTGGTAAACTTGGGCTAAGGGCTTGGCCTTGACGCTAGCTCGGCCCGTGCTAAAAGCAATCAAGGCCGACTAAGGCCGTTACCTTCTACCCACCCAAAACAGCGAAGAGCCTAAAAGATTAAAATATAACATATTAATTACTGGTACTGGATGTAATTGCCTTTCTTATGGATGGGCTTGAGTTGGATTTTTTTCCACTAAGAAAATGAATAAATTTTTGAACTAATATTTTTTGTTTAGGGTTTGTTTCTTCGATAAATATTTGCTTGAGGGCTTGAGAGGCGGTAAAAGCAGCACGATAAGGTTTCTTTGTTGTCATGCTGTCGAATTTATCTATCATATGAATGAAACGCGACAAGGTCGAAATCTGATTTGCGCGAAGTCCTTTAGGATAACCTGAACCATTGGAATTTTCGTGATGTTCAGCGACAATTCTTAACGAGTGTTGAGAAAAAAGCAAGGAAGATTTCAGTATGGCGACTCCAAAATTAGGGTGATCCTTAATTTCCGCCCATTCACTATTGGTCAAAGGTGTTTGTTTATCAAGAATAGATTGACGTATTTTAGTTAGACCTATATCATGAAAAAGTGCACCCATGCCAAGTATTTTCAAATATTCTTCCGACAGGCCGAGATACAATCCAAAAGATGTCGCTAATAGACAGACATTGGCCGAATGATTGAATATGCTAGTATCTTGTTTGAATAAACGATACATGTCATGAAAAGTATCCGGGTCTTTAACCATAGTCTTAAAAATATCATTGACTAAATAAGATGCTTCTTTAATCTTGGTTTCCTCAAGGGGTTGGGATAAAATATCAGTAATGGCTTCAATCGCTTTTCCGTAAAGTACCAATTGTTTTTTATCTTTTATAAGAGTGTCTTGAAAGTGGGGAAGGTTCTTGATTTTTGTATAATGGTGGAAATAAGTTCGATAATCG
Organism: Deltaproteobacteria bacterium; assembly: GCA_015233515.1. Next base: position 986 of record JADFXS010000051.1, read on the forward strand.
TTTTCAAGAATATAAACGGTGGCTAACTTACGTTTATAAAGAATATTTCTGAGCCCGGCGGTATATTCAGCGCCAGTTTTACATAAACACCTGAGATAATACTTCTTTTCGCTTTTATTATATATCTGAATATAAATATCAAATGGTACTTTTTCACCAGGTATGATTCCTTCAAATTCCACTTCAACAAATCCGGCTGGTATAGTATCTGTGGAAACTATCTCTTCATTCAGTGAAATTTTATCTATTTGAATTGGAGCGAGTGTTTTATTGGATATATTTCTGGCTAAAAAATTTTTCATTTTAGTCGTCATAACTACATCAGAATGACTATGCTTTTTTACCGCCTCAATCAGCTTCTCGGTTTGAATCGGCTTGGCAAGGAATTCAGCCGCGCCAAGTTTCATGGATTCTATTGCGGTTTCTATCGTTCCCTTTCCGGTTAGAATTATAACTGGAATATTCGGTTTCGTCTGTTTTATGATTCCAAGGACTTCTAAACCGTTACGATTGGGCATATTAAAATCGGTGATAATCAAATCAAAGTCCGCAAAAAGTAAGTGATCTTCTAACTTAAGAGGGTCATTAAGTTCCCTGACTTCAAAATTATGCATACTGAGCATCCGGTTGATGATCCTGGTGATAGCAGGTTCATCATCCAGCACCAGCACTTTTTTTTTATTTTCCACCATAGCTTTCCCCCTTGAAATTAGATCGCGAAGAATGATATTTATCTGCTTGGCAGAAGGTAATTTGATCCTTATTGAGTTCTACTGCTATATTATCAAGGGCAACCCGGTGATTTGTCAACAACAATTTCATAGAAATCTGTTTATATCCAAATCCCAGCCATTTCGGAACTACATCTCCTCGTGAAAAATATCCTGATGTTTAATTAGATATAGAAACTATTTTTATCCATAGCAATTCCAAGGTTAAATCCGCACAAATTAAAACATAACACAGAGTTAACTCAATGCCATTTAGTTAAGGAATGATTCGATATTATATTGTCACCCTGGCGAAAGCCGGGGTCCAGAACTGCTTAAAAATGCTGGATTCCGGCTTTCGCCGGAATGACGTCAAGGGCCGCCTTTCAGCTTGGAAGTGCTTAACTTAATAACATTGAGAGTTAACTTGATTAATAATTGACCAACGAAAACAACCAAAGTGTCATGAGCGTGAAAAGCTTTTCAAAGATGCGCATCTGATACATTTGGTTTCCCCTGAAGCATTTCATGCAATTTTTCGATAATGATTTCACCGAAAACGGCTTGTGAAGATAATTATCTCCACTGGCCATAACTCCACTTTTAACTATGGCTTCCATGGGATAACCGGACATATAGATAATTTGGATTTCCTGTCTCTTGATTTCCGCTGGCGAACGGCTTCACCCCGGATACCTGTTTTTTAGAGTTGATACAATCTCTGTGGTTCAGCAATTGTGCATTCCTTCATGACGTCTCTTGACCAAGAGCCGGAAAAATGTTGCCGTTTGTGATATAATAATCTCACTTGGTAAAACGAACGTGGGCTCCGCCGAAGAGCTATTCGCCTAGGATACTCAAGGGGACTAATCGAGCAGATTTAATGGCTTGGAGGGCACTATTTCCGCGCCCGCCCGAAATCTGAACGATAGCCTCCCTTCCACCTTGAAAGACTTCAGGTTCTTGGGAGAACCATGGAATGTTCCGAGGATGCAAAGCTTTCGGAGCATGGAGCTCTGGGAGTAGCTTAAACCTAATTTTGATTTGTCCAATTTTCCCTGGACCAACACATTCTTTTAAAGGCAGTCTAATTTACAAAACAAAAATAAAGTATTGATAATATAGTGGGTAAGGCCGGAGAGAAATTACATTGAAAAAACTTCTACCCCAAAAACCTTTGTGGCCAAGATCATTCGTTATCTAATGAATATCGATAAGGAAAATTAAAATGAGAACACTCATCGTGGACGACCAAGAAGAGAACCGCTATCTTTTAGAGGCTCTCCTCATAGGGAACGGGTATGATGTCACGACGGCCGCAAACGGCGCGGAAGCCCTTGAAAAGATCAAGGCTGTTGGCGGGTTCGACTTGATCATCAGCGATATACTCATGCCGGTCATGGCCGGCTTCCAGTTGTGCCGAAAAATCAAAACAGAAGAAGCTCTGCGCCACATTCCATTAATTATTTACACAGCCACCTATACCGGTCCTCAGGATGAAGCCTTTGCCGCCAAAATCGGTGCGGATCGTTTCATCCTCAAGCCTTGCGAGCCTGATGTTTTCATGGAAGCTGTTCGGGAAGTGATGGCGATTGACAAACGCTGTAAAATCGATTCAACGCCAACACCGCCAGAAGAAGAAATCCTCAAGCTTTATAACGAACGGTTGATAAAAAAGCTTGAACAGAAGAACATTTCACTGGAAAGAGAAGTTCGGATGCGACGAGAGGCCGAAGAAAACCTCCGGGCTAGTGAGCTAAGCACCGTCTTTTGGCCGAAAAGACTTTAGACGTAATTTGGACCATGAATTTAGATCTTGAATTCACTTATGTCAACCGGGCCTGTCTGAGTATGACCGGCTATACACCGGAAGAATTTATCGGTAGCCGACTGCCGAAACACTGTGATGAAAAAAACTTTGCGAAAATTACCCAGTTGATTACCGATGAAATGGCTAAAGGGACGGTGGGCGCCGGCGTCATTTTTGAAACGGTGATCCTAAAAAAGAACCATGAACCGATTCCAGTAGAAATCCACGGCACGATAATCTATGACGATCAAGGACAACCGGTCGGACTCCAGGGGGTCGCCCGCGATATCACTGAACGTAAGCGGGTTGAATATATGAACCAAGTCCGGATGCGGTTGCTTGAGTTTGCCCCGACGCACTCGCTGGAGCAATTGCTGCGAAAGACCTTGGACGAAGTCGGACCGCTGGTCGATAGCCCTATCGGATTCTATCATTTTGTCGAAACTGACCAGAAAACGCTCACGCTGCAAACCTGGTCTTCCGCAACCATTGACCGTTTTTGTAAGGCCGAAGGAACAGGGCTGAACTATGGTATTGATCAGGCAGGTGCCTGGGTCGATTGCTTACGGCAACGTCACCCCGTAATTTATAATAATTATGCATCGTTGCCCCACCGAAAAGGGACGCCTGAAGGTCATGCGGCCGTGACCCGGGAATTGGTGGTGCCAATTTTTCGCGGTGATCGCATTGTTGCTATCCTCGGGGTTGGAAACAAGCCGCAGGATTATAATGAGCGTGATGTCGAGGTTGTTAACTATCTGGCTGATGTTGCGTGGGAAATAGCTCAGCACAAACGAAACGAGGAGGCACTGAAGGAAAGCGAAGGTCTGTTGCGGATCGCAAGCAAACTTGTTCACCTTGGCGGGTGGAGTGTGAATTTATCGGAGAACCGCGTAATATGGTCGGATGAAGTCGCGGCTATCCATGAGAAGCCACCGGGCTATTTGCCGACTACTGATGAAGGGATTGATTTTTATGCGCCTGAATTCCGAGAAAAAATGAGGGAAGTCTTTACTGCTTGCGCACAAGAAGGCCGGCCATATGACGAAGAAATGCGGATTATCACCGGTAAGGGGCGCCGGGTGTGGGTACGCACCATTGCGGTGGCTGAACGGGATAATACCGGATTGATTGTACGGATTAAAGGCGGTTTTCAAGACATCACCGAACGCAAGCTCGCCGAGCAACGCATCAAGCATCTGAACCGCGTGTTACAGGCGATCCGTCATGTGCACCAATTGATCATTCGTGAACGGGACCGCGATACGCTGATTCGCGAATGTTGCCGGTTGCTGGTGGACAATCGCGGCTACGGCTCCGCCCTGATTGTCCTGACTGACGAAAACGACCGACCACTCTCCTGGTCTTATTCGGGTATAGCGGCAGCATCCGGGCCGCTGAACGCCATGCTTGAACGCGGCGAGCTGCCGCTTTGCTGCGACCGCGCTCGAAATAACGGAAAGATCGTGCCAATACGGGATCGACATGGTATTTGCGGCCATTGTCCCATAGCTACGCCATGCTCTGATCAGGACTCTCTGTGTGGGCGCTTGTTTCATGGTGACGCGTCCTTCGGCTACCTGTCCGTCGCGGTGGAACACGGTTTGGGGGTGGACGCCGAGGAACTCAGCCTTTTCGATGAAATGGCCGATGACCTGGCCTATGCGCTGCATGTCCTAAAAATGGATAAAGACCGGGAGAAGTCCGAACGCGAACGCAAATCTCTGGAAGACCAATTGCTTCAATCCCAGAAGATGGAATCAGTTGGCCGACTTGCCGGCGGCGTGGCCCACGATTTTAATAATATGCTCACGGTTATAATGGGCAACGCGGAATTGTCCCTGTCCGGCCTACACTCCAGCGACCCGATCCATAGAAACCTAAAAGAAATTTTGGACGCCGGGAAACGGTCCGCCGATCTTACCCGCCAACTTCTGGCGTTCGCCCGAAAACAAACGATCAGTCCTATAGTTCTCGGCTTGAACGAGACCGTCGAAAGCATGCTCAAGATGCTCCGACGCTTGATGGGCGAAGACATAGATATTTTATGGAAACCGTGTGCAAGCCAACTGCAGGTAAAGATGGACCCGGCTCAGATAGATCAGATTATGGCCAATCTCTGCGTCAACGCGCGAGATGCCATAGCCGGTGTGGGTAAAGTCACCATAGAGACGGAGAGTATTACCTTTAATGATGAATATTGCGCCCACCACATTGGTTTTGTTCCCGGCGAGTTTGTTCTCCTGGCTGTGAGCGATGACGGCAATGGCATGGACAAGGAAATCCTGGATAAAATTTTCGAGCCATTTTTTACTACTAAGAAAGAAGGGAAAGGAACGGGTCTGGGGTTAGCCACGGTTTATGGAATCGTCAAGCAGAATAAAGGATTTATCAACGTCTATAGTGAGCTGGGACAGGGGACGACCCTAAAAATTTATTTGCCTCGTCATGAGGGGAAAGGTATCGACACCCAGACCACGAAGATGACGGCATTTATACAAGGCCATGGTGAGGTCGTACTATTAGTGGAGGATGAGTTGACGATCCTAAAAATGGGAAAGTATATTTTGGAAAAATTGGGTTACACGGTGCTAGCCGCGGATAAACCGGGCGAGGCCGTTCACTTGGCCCAGAAATACTCTAGCGATATTCAATTGCTGATAACCGATGTGGTCATGCCTGAGATGAACGGCCGGGAGTTGGCGCAACGGCTTCAAGAAATAAATCCGAATATGAAATGCCTGTATACGTCCGGCTACACCGCCAACGCCATTGCGCACCGAGGTGTGTTATACGAAGGTGTCAATTTCCTTCAAAAACCGTTTTCAATACAGGCCCTGGCCACTAAAGTGCACGAGGTGCTGGATAGTCAATAAAGAATACAAAATGAAATGAACATGACGAGCATTTTCAAATGCTCATCCGATACAATTTCATTTTTCGTGAAGCATTTCATGTAATTTTTTCGACAATGATTTCACCGAAAACTGCTTTTGAATATAATTCACTTCGTTGGTCATAATACCGCTTTTAGCTATGGTTTCCGTAGGATAACCGGACATATAAATGATTTTGATTTCCGGTCTCATGGCTTTGATTCGATCTGCCAACTCGCGTCCATTCATTATCGGCATTATCACATCCGTGAGAAGCAGATGGATAGGCTTTTCAAATTTCCTCGAAAGCGCTAGGGCTTCGTCAGGATTGGTAGCAATCAAAACATTGTAGCCAATTCGTTCAAGTATCTTTTTACAATAGTACCCTATCTCCTCTTCGTCCTCGACCACCAAGACTGTTTCCTTTCCAATGAATAACGGTTCCTCTTGGTCATTATTTTCTTTGATTAGGTCTGCAAACCTAGGAAAATACACACGGAAAGTGGTGCCGATACCAATTTCGCTTTCCACTTCAACATAACCGTTGTTTTGTTTGACGATACCATACACAGTAGCCAAGCCCAAGCCTGTCCCTTTACCAATCTCCTTGGTGGTGAAGAATGGTTCGAAGATTAATTTTTTCAATTCAGGCGGAATTCCAACCCCGGTATCGGTAAAAAAAGATCAGGACATACTCACCTGGTAGTCCCCATTGATGAACATGATAAAAAAAATCGTCCATAATAAAATTTTTTGTTTGGATAACGATGCTTCCCACTCCTTTAATGGCATCACGGGAATTAACGGAAAAATTAGTTATAATTTGATCAAATTGAGAAGGATCGAGCTTTACCGGCCAAAGGTCGGGGTCCATTTTTAACTGAATATCGATATCTTCCCCGATTAACCGAGCAAGCATGTTTCGGCTTTTACCCAAAGTTTCATTGATGTTCATAATTATTGGAGCTATAATCTGTTTTCTGGCAAAGGTGAGAAGCTGCCTGACTAACTCCGACGACTTTACCGCGGCATTCAATATACCGGTTACGTCCTCCCAAAGTGGACTGGTACTATCCATTGTCATTTTCATTAGTTCGGAATGTCCCAGAATAATAGTCAACATGTTGTTGAAATCATGGGCCACTCCTCCAGCCAATCTGCCAATGGCTTCCATTTTTTGGGCTTGAAGGAATTGGGCTTCCAGTTGCACTTCGTTGGTTATATCAATTTTTACCGCCGCATAGTTAACAATCCGGCCATTTTCATCTCGAATCGGAAAAATGGAGGCTTGTTCGTGATACAATGCTCCATCTTTCTTTTTATTGATAAGCCGTCCGGTCCAGATGCCTTCATTTTTAATGGTTTCCCACAAATTTACATAGAATTTCCGATCATGTTTTCCGCTTTTCAAAATTGCAGGGTTCTGGCCGATAACTTCTAGGCTGCTATAGCCGCTAATTTTTTCGAAAATCGAATTAACATACTGAATTTTGCCCTCCGGATCGGTGATAATAACGCTTTCTCCCGCTTGATCAACCACGGAGGCTAAACGCCTTGAATGCGATTCGGCCAATTTACGATCAATCACGGCCCAGACCGAGTCCATCAGTAATCTCAGTTGAAGGACATCGGTTTGATCATAGTCAGACTCTTTGTTAGCCACGCCGATCACGGCCACAATAGCTTGTTCCTTGAATACCGGAATTGTTAAATAGCGATATATATTGGCATGACCTCCCGGATATCCTTTTTTTAAAAAATGTTCCGCTTGAAAATCATTCAATAATACTGGTTGTCGCTGGCGAACGGCTTCACCCCAGATACCTGTTTTTTCGAGTTGATATACTGTCTGTGGTTCAGTAATTGTGCATTCCTTCATAACGTCTTTTGACCAGGTATTTAATACAAATTCACTCCGATCTTCATTATAATCGTATATATAACCTATCTTACTGCCGGTCAGTGTAATGGCTTCATCCAGGGCGTAATCCAACAAATCCTGGATGGTATCAGCTTTGTACTGGAGAATTTTGATCAGGCTCATCAAACGGGCTTCATTCGATTTCAGTTGTTCCTGGGCCCGTTTATACTCGGTGATATCGTTTAAAGTTGTGTAGACCCCATTCGGGGTAATTTCTCCGGTTTTGAAAAGCGGGACCGCATCGATCATTATCCAGCGTATCTGGTTTTCAACTGGATTGAACACACCCATTATGGCGTCTTTAACCTGAGTCCCGGTTCGGAGGGCGACCATTCCGGGATGAGTCTCTAGAGGAAAGTCCGAACCATCTTCATGAATTGTTTTCCATTTTGGACCTCTAGACGATCGCTCTAGCAACTGATCGAGGGATAATCCCAGTATTTTTTCAGCAGCCGGGTTGGCGTCGGTGATACGGCCGGTGCTGTCGCGATACACTATCCCCTGTAACATGGTTTCAAATAAAAGTCGGTGTTTTTCTTCCGATTTATGTAAAGATGACTCTATCATCCTAAGATTGGTTAAATCCTGAATTACACCGACAATTCCACCTGGGCTGCCATCTTTATTATAAAAAATTGCTTTGTTGAAAACAAGATCATGAATACTCCGGTCCGGATATGGGATGGTGAACTCATATCTCTGCACCCCGGAATTCTGAAATAACTTCTCATCCGTTTCGTAAACTTTTTTTATTAGTTCCGGTGAGGCTAAATCGGAAACTGACTTACCTATGATTTTATCCTTAGGCACTCCATAGAATTCTTCGAAAGCAATGTTGCAGCCCTGATAAATACCTTGAGTGTTTTTGTAATAGACCGGCGTAGGCATAGTATTAATAATGGTCTGTAAAAAATCAGCATTGCTCTTTAACTCCTCTTCCATGAGCTTACGCTCGACAATTTCCGAGATCATGAGCGCGGTGAAATGAAGTCGTTTCTTAGCGATATCGATTATATAACCTGGACGGGTCTGATATATTCCGGCCAGTTTCGAAAGTTCCTCGTAATTTACCTGGTATTTATCAGCTAGTTCACGCAATCGACGCGATTCCCTCGGCGGATCGCCATAGCCAAGGCATATGGCGCCGATAGTCTTGTTTCGGGCCTGGATGGGAACAGCATAAAGATGAACTCCGCCACGACACTCGATGTCAACGGGATGATCGACGTCAATAGCCGTTTTAGAGGCATCCCACCAGCAGGATTCATGACAAAGCCACCGACCAGACCTCAAGGCTTCGCGGTTATCAGGGGTATGACATAATCGGCGTGAAGCTTGACTCATATAGCGACACCAACCGGATGAAAGAAGCCTCAGCGCGTAATCTCCGCTGATTTCATAAACAGCGGTCGAAGTGTCCAGCAGCTCAAAGTAATCACCGACGATTTTAAAAAGTAACTCCGCTCCCACCGCGTCCAAGATGACCCGACAATCATTGATCGGAGTCAGATCAGGCTGAGCGAGCAAATATGCCTGGCTACTTTCTCCGGATATTTTGTCCGGGCTCATGGTTTTACGGAGGAGCCACTCGATGCGTTTTAGTTGCTCTTCCTCCCGCCGGCGCTGCAATTCTTCGTGTTTTTTCTGTAATGCGCTGATTATCCTGGGGCCCAGGCTTTTGATGTTTTCCTTGACGATATAGTCGGTAGCTCCGGCCTTCATGCAATTGACCGCCGTCTCTTCGTTTACGGGTTCAGTCAAAACAATAAACGGCGTAAAGGGCATAAGTTCAAGGGAAATTTTTAAAGCCGTCAGGCCGTCAAAGCCGGGTGTTTTGTAATCCGAGACAATAAGGTCCGGGTGAAAGTCTTTTAGAGCCGCTAAGTAATCTTCCTTGGTTTCCACACGCCGAAATAGGCATGAAGGGAGCACTCCTTTTATTTCCCGTACAGCCAATTCGGCATCCGCAAGTAAATCCTCGACAAGCAAGATTCGCAGTTCTTTATCCATGGGGCAAGCTCCAGGCTTTCAGTCCGGTTGGACTTAACGCCGCCAAGTTAATTCCGGATGTGGACGACAATTTGTTTATCTCAAAATATCTTGTGGCGCGGCCCAAGGTCTCTTCCTTGAGCAGGATTATCAGGCTTTCCATCTCTTCCCCAAGCTGGTTGTTCAGTGCGCAAACATTTTTTCGCGGAATACCTCGCGAAGGCGGACTGAGGGCTTTGAGATTAGATTTACTAGGATACTGATAAACATGATGTTAGAATATACCTGAATAGCTTACATGTCAATGTCATCGATCTAATATAGTAGTTTACAACTAAAATCACAGTGGTTCTCGAAAGTTTCTTCGTATTGAAGCGTCATTGTCATTTCGAGGAACGGCCACAGACCGCGACGAGAAATCTCCAACACTACCAAATTACAATGAGATTTCTCCCTCCGGTCGAAATGACAGACTGGGGTATTCGCGAATGAGCTGAGATTTTGACCGCATCATTCCGAAAAAACTTTCAAGCATCGCTATAACCATAGTTAGTTGGACTTTCTTTTCAAGAGATGACTCATGATATACCCGAATTATCTGGAGTGATTTTCTGGAAAAGTCAATTAATTGAATGATTGGCCATCCTTATTTTAGGCTAATAAATAAATGGGCTTACCATGATGATTAGCGAATTTCAATATCCCGTTTATAATCCGGTTTTTCCAGGGTTAAAAATGAATAGTATTTGTACATTTAAAGAGACAAAATGAGCTGCTATGACTAGTCGAATTTATAAGGTTATTATGCGAACAGGTCGAAAAAAGAGGTTCCCTGACTTTATTTCACATACCCTATTAATAATATTGGACGTGATTTTTGAAACCTATATTTTTTGAGCAAAGTTGCCCTGGGCCCGAGCCCAATCATCCTTGACCAAACGCCTGATCTCTTTGCTGCGATCGGTGAGGATGACTTGGTTTCCCCAATCCGGCCGGCCAAACCTTTTTTGCATCAGAAGCCCGTCGTCTTCAAACCAGCGAGGTAATATTCCTCCAAGAAAATAGCCCTGCCGGCTCAATTCTTCCACGACCCAATTGATCCACGGCCAGGTCAGTTTCAGCCAAACTTGTATAACAATGACGCCTCTGGCCATTAGGTCAGCCTCCCGGGCCTGCATGGCAGCTGGAAAATCCTGCCCGGCCTGGTGTACTGCCAGCCTGGCTACCTGGGCGAATTCAAATACTTGAGACTTAATGGTCGTTGGACCGTTAGGTGGATATATTTGAGCGGCCGGTCGGCAGTCCCTCTCATCATCCAGCCCGGCATACATAAACCGCAAAGCTTCGACAAAAATATTCGGTAAATAAACGGTATGCGCGCGTGGAGCGATGGTTTTGAAATGCATCAACGCCGAGACCCGGCCGATAGAACTTTTTTCCTTGACGTAAGTTTCGGCCGGCATCAAGTCCACTTCCAGGGCCATGGGTGGATGTTCTATTTTTTTTGCCAGTTTCTGAGTGAACGGGTGATTGCAGACCGACTCGCCGATAAGGCCCGACGCGCCGAGCTGTCTGGCTACATCTACGCCGTGAATGATCATCTGGGTGAAAATGCCGTGCCCGCCGCGGTAATACCTATGAACCAAGCCGGACCCGGACTCAAAAATCCGTTCGGAAGGGGCGCTTCTAAATATGGCGGTATGCCCGATAATATCGCCTTTGGTTGTCCGGGCAACCGAGGACAGAGTATGCCCCGAGAGGTTCTCCTCGATCAAGAGCGTCGGATCAATAAATTTTTTGATAGGGTATTCATGCCCATAGACGCTGATGAAAAGACGAGTTACCCCTTCGGCATCCTCCGGTCGGAATCGATCTATGGTCCAAGATTGCCCTGGCTCAATGCCATCCTGATCAATGTTCTGGTCCATAAAGCTGCTCCTGGTTCACGTTCGTTCAGATTATCGTAATTTTACCCGAATAAGTATGGACTCTTGGGAGAGTGATTAATTTTTTCCGCATTGTAATGCGACAGACATACAGACGAAAGAAAAAGTTGGACCTTACCCTCGGCATGCTTCAGAAAAAACCATTTGAACAATGTCCTCCCCGGCCTTCAAGGTCGAGGAGGCTGGTCAAAAAAATTTCGGGCTGGAAGGGCGGAGCAATTTCGGCCGGTAGTTGAAAACTGGAACACTAAGCATTGGGGTTAAAAGTCACCACGGGCGCCGGAGACGTCTCCACGACCCTTTGAGCCACACTCCCAAACAGGACTTTCTCCAAACCCTGATGGCCATGGGTACCCATGATGACCAGTTCAATGTTGTTTTCCTTGATGTATTTGAGTATTTCCCGAGCCGTGTGGCCACTCGCCAGAACGGCTTTCACCTGGGGGTAGTCAGCGAAATGATGGGTGACCAAATCATTGAGTTTTGTGTTCAATGCCGTCTTCAGCTCGGCCAGGCTGGCTTCATACTGGGACAGTGGGATATAGTCGGTTTCATAAGCCGCCTCGAATGCTCGGACGACATACAAAATGTGTAGTTCAGCGCCGAACCGCCGGGCCATTCCTGAAACAAAGTCGATCAGTTTGGTCGGTGCGGCGTAAACATCCACCGGGAAGAGAATCTTCTTGATTTCCAACATGATTCTACTCTCCTTTTCTCGTTGATACCGCCACGATGTTCCAGCCCCATGCCCGATCTCGATGCCGATGGGAGATAATCGGGCAAAATTTTTATTAAAACAAATTTAGCTCATCTATATATAAGTATTATTGTCATAAGGCTGTTTGTCAAGGTAGGGCATGCGCCCGCTTGCATGTGCAAGTAGAGTGTAAGAATGATTTTATATCACTTCAATAGTTCCAGGAGGGCCGGCGGTAACTTGGCCGATTATCACAGCCTGGTTAATTTCCTTTGACTTCAAGTAGGCTAAAAAAGCGTCCACCTGTTCTGAAGGAACGGCCAGAAGCAGACCACCGGAGGTTTGGGCGTCGGCCAGGACGCTGAGGGTTTCCGGTTTAACCGAGGGGGAGACCGTAATGGATTTTGCGCAGAAATTCTGATTGGCCCAAGTCCCGGCCGGAACCAGTCCCATGGAAGCATAATCCAGAGCGGACGGCAGCATCGGCACACTTAGGCTATCGATGGTCAAGGCGACCTGGCTGGCGCGAGCCAGTTCCAAACCGTGTCCGAGCAGGCCAAAACCGGTGATATCGGTTCCGCCGGTCACGCCATAATCGGCCGCGGCTAAACCAGGGATGTGATTCAATTCCGTCATGGTTTTAATCATGATCGCTTCCGCCTCCGGCGAAGCTAAACCAGCCTTGATGGCCGTAGCAATCAATCCGGTGCCCAGCGGCTTGGTCAGGATCAGGATTTGACCCGGCCGAGCCCCGGCATTGGTGATGACCCGTTTGGGGTCGACCAGGCCGGTCACGGATAAGCCATATTTCAGCTCCACGTCATCCACGCTATGCCCGCCAACCAGTACGGCTCCGGCTTCATGGATTTTGTCCCATCCGCCTTTGAGAATATCGATCGCCACCCGGCGGTCAAGGGTATTAACCGGAAAGCACAGGATGTTCATGGCGGTTAGCGGCCGTCCGCCCATGGCATAGACATCGGATAAGGCATTGGTCGCCGCCACCAAACCGAAGGTGTAGGGATCATTGACTATCGGAGTGAAAAAATCTACTGTTTGAATCAAGGCTAGGTCATCGGATAGACGAAAAACTCCAGCGTCATCGGCCAGGTCATAGCCTACCAACAAATCGGGGTGGCTCTCTTTAGGCAGCAACCCCACTAAGTCTCCCAGGTCGCCCGGACCCAGCTTGGAAGCTCAGCCAGCGGCTCGGACAGACTTGGTCAGCATTTGTTTCGTCTTTTCCATCGCTTTCTTTCCTTGTCACAGCTTCTGAGAAACAACACCCCGGGGTCGGTTCAAATTGCTCTAATTTGCCTCCCAACGGAGCGGATGGTGTCATTTCGATGAGCGGCGCAAGCCGCGAAGAGAAATCTCCGGTGCCAAAAGACCTTCCTTGAAAACAACGGAGATTTCTCCCTTCGGTCGAAATAACAGTAAGCGCATGTTTCTTTGCTTCATAACCCACCAAACGCGGCGGGTCGGTCACAGCTTCTGAATCTAACTCTTCAGTTCTTCAAGGTCCATATATAAATCTAAAGCCTGAGGATTTGCCAAAGCATCCCGATTAGTCACCGGTAGACCGTGAATGACGTTCCGCACCGCCAGTTCCACCTTTTTCATATTGATGGTGTAAGGTATATCAGTTATGGCCAAAATTTTGGCCGGCACATGACGTGGGCTGGTATTTTCCTTGATGGCGGTTTTGATACGCTTGACCAGAATATCAGATAGCTGAACATCCTCCTTGAGTTTCACAAACAAGACCACCCGGACGTCGTTATCCCAATCCTGGCCGACCACCAGACTGTCGAGTATCTCGGGCATGGTTTCGATGACACTGTATATGTCCGCCGTGCCGATACGCACACCGCCCGGATTGAGGGTTGCATCTGAACGTCCATAAATAATCACTCCGCCTTCCGGGGTGATTTCGATGAAGTCACCGTGACACCATACACCCGGAAAACGCCGAAAGTAAGCGTTTAAGTACTTTTCCCCATCCGCATCGTCCCAGAAATTGATCGGCATGGAAGGAAAAGCGGCTTCGCAGACCAGTTCACCGGTCCGGCCGATCACGGGTCTTCCTTCTTCGTTATACGATTGAACTTTCATGGCTAATCCGCGGCATTGCAG
>JADFXS010000516.1:0-529 GCA_015233515.1 Deltaproteobacteria bacterium
CGGAAAAGGTTTTGAGCCTACGCCTCTGGGGCACGAAACTGGTGGTTCTGTCAGCTTGTCAGACCGGCCTGGGCGAAGTCAAGACCGGCGAAGGAGTCTATGGGCTGCGGCGAGCTTTTGCCCAGACGGGGGCCAAGGGCCTGATTATGAGCATGTGGTCGGTTCCGGATGAGGAGACCAAGGAGTTGATGATCGAACTTTACCGGAACCTGGCCGGTGGCAGGATGAAACAATCCCAGGCTTTGCGCGAGGCCGCTCTGAAGCAAATACAGATCGTACGGGCCCGATATGGCGGAGATAATCCTTTGTTTTGGGGAGCTTTTGTTTTTATGGGCGAACCGGAATAAACCCGGGCCTTCATCTCCAGCCGGAGGAGGATTTCAGCCTCGGCTATGTATGGGGCTCACCTTGAGTCCGATTAGTAATGGTCTCGATGGTTGTTTCGAATGCAAACCTCTCCATCGCTGGTATATCCTTTCTAGAGATGTTGATGCCCCCCCTTGAGTAAGCGCCGGTTCGGCCCGGCTTA
>JADFXS010000516.1:551-1124 GCA_015233515.1 Deltaproteobacteria bacterium
TGTCTAAAAAATCAAAAACATATGGCACCAAGAGCGGAATGCCGTTTTTGGAGAAAAGTTTATGGCCATCCGATCCGAAGGCCGGGGCGATAATTAACTCGGCCCGGCCTCCAGCGGCGGTGAAAGCCTTGTGCATCTCCCTGGCCAAACGAGGATGGAAATAACGATCATTTTCGGAATATACCCAGAGCATGGGAGTGCGAGAGGTTTGGCCAAAAGTCCTAAAAGCCTCAACCAGACTCTGTTCCTCGCATACAAAATCTTCCCTGACGGAGCCTCGTCCGCCGGCGAAACTTATAGCGGCTATCAAGCCTGGAAGCGATTCGGCGGTGAGGGCCACAGTGGCGTAAGCTCCGGCGGACCGGCCGACACTGATAATTTTTGATGAATCGACATATGGTTTTTCGCGCATCACCCGAACAGCTGCCCGGATGTCGTTAGCACTTTCCCGGCCGGCGGATAGGTAATCGGGATTCTGGCAACGGCCGTATCCTTCCGAAAATTCTCCTTCGGAAGAACCATAACCACGGCGCATGACCCCAACTGCCACCCAGCCTCGGCGAGCAAATTCTT
>JADFXS010000516.1:1194-2657 GCA_015233515.1 Deltaproteobacteria bacterium
TATGACCGCCAGCGGATGTCGCCGCTTGTCGTCTGGTCGAACAATCAGGGACTCAAGCAAAATTGTTGCCTGACCATCTCCATTCTCGAACCTGCCGGGCAACATCAGCTCTTCCCGAATTAATGCTCCCGGCTCAATATCATCTATGGTCGAACTCTTGCTGGCCGCGAAGGAAGGATTAAGAGGATCGGGCGCTTCACCCGCGAAACAGGGTGAGAGGATTAGGATGAATATGAGAGATGCGACAAGGCATTCTCTATTTTTCATTATTATTCTTCCCTCGAAAGGATAATTCGGTCACAGGGTGCGGCACATGTCGAAGATTCCCCGTAGCTTGGCGTGGGGAGCTTCAAGGCAATCTATAACGCTTGTGTCTTCACACTGTCTGCGTCGATCAACAAGGGCGGAGCTCCCCACAACATTTGTTCGCTCAACAGGTGATCCGTTGGGGACAACGGAAAATAGGCCATAACCACTTCGGCCAGAATTAATATTTACGGTCGTGCTCGAAACACCTGGTCAAGAGGCCCAGTTTCCGGGGTTGATGGTTTTCATCGGTTCCGTTCCTTAAGGATTCCGAACCGCGGACCTCGGATAAGGCTTTCCGGTCCCTGGCCCCGGCCCCAGAGGCTTAATTAGTTAAAAATGGTTATTTCCGCAATATGGGCTTCATACATGCATTGCACGACAGAAAGACGTGGTTGGAGTAATTGGAATTGCGTTTTTGACATGCTATACATCCTGTCATCGACCTGCGCTCTTCCCACCTTGATAGCCATTACATTTTCATAAACCAATTGGACAGCGAATGTCATGTTGAACATCGCTCCAAGGTTGAAGGTAGCCAATGCGCCCGCGTTTATGGTCGAGGCCGCGCCGAGGTTCACATTCGAAATCCCGGCGACATTTATGTTCGAAACCGCGCCGACGTTCATGTTGGAGCTCAGCCCCATGGTAAACGTGTTAAAAGCTCCGAGGCGGGTGGTTTCCGTGACCCCCATGATGGTGTCGGCCTTGTGGCCCACGGTTCGGGAATCCTTGCCGGTAATCGTCGTGAAATTATTCCCCTTGATGTCGAATTCGACGTCTTTTTTGCAGGCTTGCTTGATGCTGTCCTCGGCCATAATGGTTAGCGTCGAGCCGTAAATTTGGGTCGCGGCTTGCGTGACATTGATGCTGCTGTTTCCCTCAATGGTTTGCTGATAATCGCCGCCGACCGCCGAAGAGCTGTTTCTAACGACTTTTTCCACATTTTGACCGTTCACGGTCAGAAAAGGGTCTCTTCCGACTTCGGTTTTCAAATCCTCGCCGACAGTGATGGCTCCGGATCCCTGGGTGGACAGCTCCACTTTAAAATCTTCCGGACCGTCTAGATTCTTGGGCGCGCCCAGGTGCAGGTAGGTGTCGGCCGTGGGCGTGGAGAGAAGAACCCTTTGCTGCCCGGACAAATCTTCCAGTTCGAA
>JADFXS010000517.1:0-607 GCA_015233515.1 Deltaproteobacteria bacterium
AATTCAAATTCGCTATTCATTTCAATTTTATTTGGTTTATGGTTTAAAAAAATGCTTTGATTACCAATGGTGGGAGCCACAAAAATTCATCGATCAAGTCCGGGCCGATGGGGGAGTCGGGTTCTTGGCTCACCCCTTTGAACACGGCTCACCAATGAGCGAAGAGGGGCGGGCTTATACTTGGCTGGACTGGTCGGTGAATGGTTTTGACGGCCTGGAAATCTGGAATCACAGTTCCTGTTGGAAAACCAAGGTCCGCAACTGGCCGACAGCTTTTTTCCATTATTTTCTGCGGACCTGGACCCTGGGTGGTCCGGACCCGGAAACATTGGCCAAATGGGATGATTTGGGACAAACCCGGCGGGTATCGGGAGTCGGCGGGTCGGACGCTCACGCTTTCCAAGCCCAAGCCGGCCCGCTCACTTTTTGCATTTTCCCATATCGGGTGGCTTTCCAAGCCATAAACACCCATTTAATGCTAAAAGAACCTTTGACCGGCCATTTGGACGCGGATCGGGACCTGATTATAAAGGCTTTGTCCGGCGGCTCCTGCTTCATTGCTCATGATCGCCTGTATCCCAGCCAAGGTTTTGACTTTTTTCTGGTC
>JADFXS010000517.1:617-1380 GCA_015233515.1 Deltaproteobacteria bacterium
GGAACTTGGCCAGGAAATCCAAAAGGAAACCGGCGATGAACTGATTTGGCGGCTACCGACCAAAGCGTTATTCAAGCTGCGACAAAACGGCCGGATTATTCACGAGACTACCGGCGATCAAGGCCGATATCTAGTTGAAACTCCCGGAGTTTACCGTGTGGAAGCTTATCTGCCCAGCCGTCTCTTCGGCCAACAGCCGTGGATATTTTCCAACCCGATTTACCTGCGGCCTTGACCCTATCGTCCTATTGAGAACATTTCCTCCAAATTCACTGTCTAATCGCGGACTGAGCGCAAAGGCGGCGAATTATGATTCCTTTGCCAGCTTTTCTTTTTTAGACTTTTCTTTCTCTTCATACATGGCGCTATCAGCCCGGTTCAGTATTTCTTCAAAAGAACAGATATCCGGGCGGGTAGTCGCCACGCCAAAGGAAGCGGACAAGGATATCTCGGGATACCCCTCTTCAGCCAAAGACACATAGGTCAAATTTTCGCGCAAATGATCTTTCAAGCGGGTCGCCTGAATGTAATTGAGGCGAGGCAAGAGGATGGCGAACTCATCGCCGCCTAGACGAGCCAAAGTATCTGTTCGGCGGATTCGACTCAGGACATACTGAGCAAATTTTTTCAAAACCAGGTCGCCGACCTCGTGCCCGTGCCGGTCGTTTATTGGCTTGAAATCGTTAAGATCGATATAAATACAGGAAACCGAGTCTCCAAACCGGTTGGCCAGATCAAAGGTTCGGCGAGCTTGTTCATGGAA
>JADFXS010000517.1:1456-2110 GCA_015233515.1 Deltaproteobacteria bacterium
TTAGAGTATTAGCCAAGCAGATAGCCGTGGTTACCGCCAGGTCTTCCAGCAGGTCGGGCGAATGATCCGCCACGAATCGCTGAGATGATCCGGCCCCCAGACAGATACAACCGATGAGTCGGCCCCGAAATTCCAATGGAGCCAAAACGCCGGATAAAATGTCATCAGCCCAGAGGCTCAGCTTATCTATTTCACCCTTGGCGCCGATATGCACAGCCACCCCGCCCAAGGATTGAAAAACATTGGCCAGCGATTTTCGATCAACTAGAAGCAGATGCCGACCGATATCCTGAGGCAAATCCGCGGAAAGGATAACCTCTATTCCCTCCAAATCGTCGGCCAGCAGTAAAGATACATGGTCCACATTCAGTTCTTTCAGATCGTTTACCAAAACGCCGACCAGCTCGGCCAGGGTATGAATTCCGATGAGCCTATGCCTGATTTGCCGTATATTTTTAAAAGCTTCCTCGTTTTGTTCGTAAACTTGCCGGATTTCACTCACCAGATGAGTGTAGATACTCCGAACGGCCTCGCTTCGGGTAGTGGTTTCAGAGTTAGCGCCTTGCGTATGGCCGATCCGGGGTTGCGGTTTATCTTTTTCAGGAAATTTTTCCGGTTTTAGAACCAAGGGCTTATGGTTAGGATCCTCAGGTT
>JADFXS010000517.1:2348-2655 GCA_015233515.1 Deltaproteobacteria bacterium
CGGGAAGGGGGACCGATTTTGGCCCACAGGCGTATTCACCAGGCGTCGCTGAGCCACCGGGCGGTGCCCGGAGCCGCTGTGGAATGCATGCCACCGATGAATGTAACCGGCAATCGAGTTCGAGCGGGCCTTCGGGTGCGGGACTTTCCCGCCGAGCGTTGCAGCCGGGAGTTACGCGCCTCAATGCCCGCAAGTGGTGAATTAGGGTTCATCTGATCTTCTTTTCGCCTGCCTTCGGTGCTTCTCCCTTGGCGCCGTCTTGTTTTTTGATCAATTCGTCAATTTTCAAAAAATTAAGCATGCCGAT
>JADFXS010000518.1 GCA_015233515.1 Deltaproteobacteria bacterium
CAACAGACGAAAAAGCGCGGTGGGGGCGTTGCCGATTACCCATATCCCCACGTCGAGCGAAGAGTCTTCCAGAGCGTGATCCACGGCGGCCAGAGCCCTGGTCACGCCCAGGTCCTTGGCGCGTTGGACCACATCGGCCTGATCGATCAGGCAAAAGACCTGATTGTGAAAAGATGAGAGGCGATGGCACGATATGCCGGCTTTGGCCATGTGCGTGTCGGTGATAATGGATCGGCCCCGACGGATGGCGTTTATGCCGGCGGAAATAGCTTCCGGGTGAATACGGACCGAGGCGGAATATTCAAAGTCAGCGCTGGTGTGGATCAGACGACGAATCAAGGTCCAGGCCGTGGGTGACCAATTATGGTCCGGCGCTTCCCGATCGATGATTTCAAAACTCCGCCGTTCTATCTCGGCTGGAGGTATTGCCCAATGGTTATTCATTTATTTCCTCTGACTTTCAAACAGTAGTTAATAAAATTACCGGCTAGATCCGGTTGGCTGCCGAAGTGCAAATGCACGTAACTGGCCAGCAGGTGGTCTTGTCCATAACCAGCGGCCGATGCCGTACGGCCGGCGCCGTCGAGGGCTTGCCCCACGGACCAACTTTCATCGACCCGAATAATGTCCGAGTAATGAAATTCATGGCCGCGGGCCGTGAGTTCCCGCGGCCCTAATACCGTGGGCCGGGAGAAAGAAATTTGACGATATCCCAGTTTCTGAAGACGCCGGCCCATTTGCGTGGCTAGAGGCAGCAGGCCGACCATGGGCCAAGACCGCCCTTCCAGATCCAGTACCTCTTGGCCTAAGTACATGAGTCCGCCGCATTCCGCGTACACCGGTCGCCCGGAATCGCCAAAACGACGAATATCCCGGCGCATGGTTTGGTTTTCCGAAAGTCGGGCGGCAAAAACCTCCGGGTATCCCCCGCCGATATATAACCCATCCAGATTATTGGGTAAGGCGTCTTGATCCAATGGTGAAAAAAACACCAGCTCGGCTCCGGCTTCGACCAGGCGACGGAGGTTTTCATGGTAGTAAAAACAAAAAGCCTGGTCGCGGGCTATCCCCAGACGGACCCTGGGCCTGGAAATCGTTTCTTGGGGGGATTGAACCGCCGGCCGGGCATGATTCGTCTTTTCAATCTCGGGGAGGGCGGCCAGAAAAGTCGAAAGGTCCAATCCTTTGTCCAACCAGTCGATCAAGCGATCCACGGTGGTTTTTGTCCAGGCGGTTTCATCGGCGGTCACCAGTCCCAAATGCCTTTCCGGCATGGAAATATCTTCCGCGCGCGATAGGCCGCCCCAAAATTTGACTTCGGGGATAAGGTTCATGGCCTGATGCAACAGTTCCCGATGCTTAGGGCTACCCACCCGATTAGCCAAGACTCCCATCCATTTAATCCCGGGGTCGAAGCGGACAAAACCCTGGACCAAGGCGGCCAGGCTCCGGGCCATGGATCGGGCATCCACTGTCAGCAGCACCGGGAGGTCGAGCCATTTAGCCATTTCCGCCGTTGATCCGAATTCGGCTTGACCGTCCCGGCCGTCATATAGGCCCATGACGCCTTCGACCACGACCACATCGGCTTCGTTGGCATAACGATTGAATATAGAAATATTTTCCTGCCGCGACAACATCCAGCCGTCAAGATTATGGGCCGGTCGGCCGGTCAGGATGGCATGGTGGCCGGGATCAATAAAATCCGGGCCGATTTTAAAGGCCTGGACTTTGAGTCCACGGCGTCTCAATGAGGCCATTATGGCCAGGCTGACAGAGGTCTTGCCGCTCCCGCTGTGAGGGGCGGCAATGACCAGGCCTTTAGGGGAAGTCATGGTGAACAACTCGGATTCCAATTTTAGCGACCACGCATGGGGGGTCGAAAATCAGTCAGGGTAATATTAGTTAATATATCGATATAAAACAGCTGTTTAGTAATGCCGGTCTCGGCTGAGCGGGAGCCGGAGCTTGCTGAATCGGGTTCCCGAACCAATATCTGGGAACCGGTAGAGACCCGAGGCCGCATTCCTGTTCATACCGGCGTCGAAGTCGGAGTTATGTCGATTCTAACTATTTTATCCGAGATAGAGCGTTTTTCAAGTGGTCGATCCAGATATCCGCTATTTCGTCTGATTCTCCGGTCCCTTTCAAGACCGGCTCGCAGGTGATCCCGGCTTTAGTGAGAATGGATTTCCATGAATCCGGCTCATTGCCGGCCATATCGTTTTGGGCATGATCGCCGGCCACGGATAATAGCGGCATCAGATAGGCTTTCTTGATATTCCTCTCCTTCAGTTCCGACACAACGTATTCAGATGAGAGGCCTTCCTCCACGGTACCCACAAAGACGTTTTTATCCTTTTTCCATAAATAAAACTGCAGACCGGGATAGTAGATATTAGCCGGGTGAGGCGTCCCATGCCCGAGGAAGATCACCGCGTCATTCTTGGTTCTTGATTTTGGAACAGAATTCAGCAGGGCGTCGGCGACTCGCTCCACGTCCCGGGTGGTGCTCATCAGTGGGTCGCCTATGACTACTTGTTTCATACCCTTAGGCAGTCCGGAGAAGGAACGAGCTGATTCCATGAGGTTATGGTACTCTTCCCCGGGAATGGTATGCAGAGATTGGACAACCACGTGAGTAAAA
>JADFXS010000519.1 GCA_015233515.1 Deltaproteobacteria bacterium
ATTCTCACTATTTCTTGGAACTGTTCTGGAAAAGCCGCAATTTGGCCACGGTGTACAACGAATCCGCCGGGTTCGACTCCAGCCCGGTCGCTCAGATTTTTCGAGTCGGGTACCAGGAACTCGGCCGAGTCCGCAAAGCCAAAGTGGATTTCCGTCTGGGCATGGAAAATGTTCAACGGGCTCTGAGACGGACCGCGGCCGCGGAAGGCACTCGATTGTCCCGGACTTTGTCTTTCTTGGCCACTACCGGTAACGCCGCGCCCCTTATCGGCCTGTTCGGGACGGTTTGGGGGATCATGGGTTCGTTCCACAACATCGGCCTTTCCGGTTCCGCCAACCTGGCCAGTGTGGCTCCGGGTATCTCCGAGGCTTTGGTGGCCACGGCCGCGGGTCTGGCCGCCGCCATCCCGGCGGTGGTGGCTTTCAACTATTTCAGTAGTCGGGTTCGGGTCCTTGAAGCGGAAATGACTAATTTTGTAGCCGATTTCCTCAATATCCTCGAACGGGATATGATGCGGAAGACCGCCACCGAGCAGGAGGAATAGCCATGGCCATGGGTGGAGGCGGAGACAAGAATTTGATGTCGGAGATCAATGTCACGCCTTTAGTGGACGTAATGCTGGTTTTGCTCATCATTTTCATGGTTACGGCGCCGATGATGACTCAGGGGATGGACGTGGCCTTGCCCAAGGTTGATGCCGGCGCCATGCGGACCGAGGGTGAACGGGTGGTGATCACCATGAATACCCAAGGCGAAATTTTTTTGGATGAGTTCAAGGTCCCCATCGAGGACTTGGGTCTGAAGGTCAAACGGGTCATGGAGGTTAAAGGCAGTCAGCAAGTCTATCTCCGGGCCGACCAGGGTATTCCCTATGGGCAGGTGGCCAAGGTCATGAGTGAAGTCCGCCAGGCCGGAATAAACAATTTGGGGTTGGTGACCGAACCGGAACCGGTTTCCGTTCCTCAACCCTCGGGTAAGGATAAGAAAAAGAATTCTTGATCTGGTCTGGTCTGATAAAGCCTTGAAGGATAATGCCCGAAGCTATAAAATGTTTCGGTATAAGTTGTTTGACTCGGACTTGGATTGACTCGGATTTGGACACGCATGTGATGCGCGTTGGCGATTGGAGCGGCTAAAGAGCGAAATCTGGAGACTCAAAGCTGCGTATAGCCTATTTTTGTTGCCAGTCACCTGAAACTAATAAAAACGGATGCTTGCTCATTATGGTCGAGATCCATCCGGAAAGGCAGTGCGTTATAAAGCTTTAACGGTTTTGAGAAATCTCTGGCCGCAACAAGAACCCCCTATGGGGCAGGCCGGGTTCCGACCGAATCTGACTATTAAGTAGAAAAAAAATGGATTTGACATTTGATGACATAATGCTGGATGAAGGGTGGGGACGACCATTCAAGTGGTTTGTCGTGGCCTCCATAATCTTTCATGTGGCCGCAGTATATTTCTGCGTGGAGATTTTGCCGGGATTGGATAATGGTCCCCGGATTCCGCCGCCCATATACACAGTCACCCTGGTTTCTCTGCCACAGGCCGGCGGGTCGCCGGCGGTCGCCGCTCCTTCGGCTCCGGCTAAGAGCGAAGCTAAAACCGCGACCAAAGAGACGGTAACCACGCCGCCCCCCCAAGCCGGATACCTCGGAACTGGTGCCGGTCGGGCCGGTTAAACCCAAGGAAAAAGAGAAACCGGAAATCAAGAAAATTGAAACACCTCCGCCTAAACCCGAGGTCAAGAAACCTGAACCGCCTAAACCGGAAGTGAAGAAAACCGAGACGCCTCCCAAGCCGGAAGTCAAGGCGCCCCCAAAACCGGAAGTGACCGCCGATCAGGTCCTCAATCAATCCTTGGCCAAGCTCCAGTCCAAGGTCAAGGCCAAGCAGGAGGACGAACAACTGAGTAAAGCCATGGCCGCCCTGGAAGCCAAGTCCGGGACGGGTGGCGGGACCGGCGCCGGTGAAGGAGACGGAAAAACCGCTCTCGGCGTTCGCGGCAACGGGGTGGGGACGGAATTGGATTCCCGGATGCGGGATTATTATATTGTATTGTATAATATAGTCTCGGCCAACTGGAATATGCCTCCGGAAAAACTCATGGGCGGGGGGAAAAAACTGATGGCGGTTTATACTTTTCGCATTGACAAATCCGGCCGGATTTCCGACGGCCGGTTCGAACAGGCATCCGGAGAAGACCTTTTCGACCAGTCCGCGGAAAAGGCGGTCAAGCGTTCGCAGCTACCGCCGCTGCCTGACATTTTTCAGCAGGCGTACATTGAAGTCGGCCTGCGTTTTACTCCCTCCGGAGTCAAGAAGAAATGATCAGCACATGATACAAGATGTGGATTAGTGAAGTTAACCGCCCCAATAGTTTGTGACTTAAAGGAATTACTCAGGTTTTTTGATAGATAAAAACAAAAACCACCTTGACATCGAGGTAAACAAGGCTATCCTATTATTAATACCGAGGTTCGCCTAGATGGTAACCTGCAGGAAGATGGATTTAACGACCTATGAAGAATAAACTGTTTTTTCTCGTCCTGGCGAGTTTTATTTGTCTGTTTGGGAGTATTTGGCTCACCGCGGCGGAGGCCACAAGAGTCTATATCGACATCGATCAACCTTTTGCCAAGAAGATA
>JADFXS010000520.1 GCA_015233515.1 Deltaproteobacteria bacterium
ATGAAGGAATCCGGTGTGGTGAAACGCTTGACCGACGCTTCGGCCAATGAAATCACCAACATCGTTACGTTGCTTTTGGGAATCAGTATCGGAGCCACCATGGACGGCGCCACATTTCTCACTCCCAAGACCTTGTTAATCCTGGCCTTGGGTTTCGTGGCGATTTGCCTGGACACCGCGGTGGGAGTGCTTTTCGGTAAATTGATGTGTCGTTTGTCCGGTGGAAAAATAAATCCGTTGATCGGTGCGGCAGGAATTTCCGCCTATCCCATGTCTGCACGCGTGGTGCAATCCGAAGGCTCGAGATACAATAAACGCAGTTACTTGCTGATGCCGGCCATGGCGGCCAACACCAGCGGTCAGATTGGATCGGTAATGGCCGCGGCGATCATGTTATCCATTTTGAAGGCCATGAATATCGTCTAGTTCTGGATGAGCCGAGGCCGTTTGAAAGACTTCCCGAGCTCTTCGGACGGCCCAATCGCTCTTGCCCCCTGTCGATAACTTTTCTTGAATTCGTATTCTCAATTCCGATGGCTTCAGGTCTCCTTGACCGCTTCCCGACCGGATCAATAAATTTTAGACGATCATTGGCTTTGCCTGCTTGACGATAATGGTGTGCCTGGCCCGCTTGACGTGCTTCCCCTATCCAGCGTTGAATATCTGATTTGATCGACTGGGCCGGACACTAAATCCGGCTCGATAAGCTCGGCGTCATCCCTGACGATTTGTTGCCCATTTTTAACAGGCTTGCGGTCAAACCCGACCGCTGCACTGATACCGTGCAATGGTATGGCCGCCGTTTTCACCGCGCGGCCGGAAAAGCCGCTTCGATTTTAGAAGCCGCCAAGCGAAGCGGCCAACGATGGCTTGGAGGCCTCAACCATGATCGAATCGCTTTTAAGGTCAGAAAGACAATCCTGTAGACGAAAAGTTCTACCGATCTCTGAAAAATCCATAGTGCCTAAAATCATTTTCAACCAAAGTTAACATCATGAAGTTGTTATGCTTAATTTTTATAACCATGAAGCTGGGTTAGGAGTTACGTGCCTCGATGCCCGCAAGTGGTAAATTAGGAGCTCACCACTCGGTTGCTTTTTTTACTAATTGATGCCAAAATTTATTTGATGGGTTTTAAGTCCAATTTTTCCTCCTCCGGGGTGGGTATGACAAAAGCAGATGCAGCTTCTGGTCAATACCCGCCTTCCAGAAATCTGATCTGACGAAAAACCATCTGTATCAAATAACTCCTGAATTCTCTGTAGAGCCCAGATATCGGCGGGCGGAATACTCACGAATCGCTGAGCGTGGCGGTCGATTAAATCTAATGGAAACCATAGAGATAAGAGAACATGCGGGCTTATAGAAATATTTTTCCCCAATCCATCCGACTCAACCTTGTTCTCATCGTCCTGGCCGCCGTGGCGCCGATTTTGGTTGTCATACTTCTTTCCGGACTCGAACGCCGAAACCATGAAATAAACCTGACCAAATTAGAAGCCTTACGGATGGCCAACTCACTGGCTGATTACCAAAAAAACATGGTCCTTACCGTCAGGCAGTTATTGAGCACCCTGGCTTTGCTTCCAGAGGTTCAAAACCATGACCTTGAAGATTGTTCCAAGATATTCGAGAAATTACTTCAACTTAATACCGACTATGCCAATATCGCCCTCTTAAATTTGAACGGAGACATGCTGGCTTCGGGCCTTCCTCTTGTCAGAGCCAATTTTAGTGAACTGAAACACGTCAAGGATACGATAAAAACTGAGGCCTTCTCAGTTGGAGAATATATGGTCGGCCGAATAAGTGCTGTACCTATCCTTGCATTCGCTTATCCCATCATTAATTCTAGTGGCCGTTTAACTGAAATACTAACCATGAGTATTAGATTAGATAAATTCAATCAACAGTTTGATGATGCATCCATGCCAAAGGGCTCCATTTATGGGATGATCGACTATAAAGGGGTCCGCCTGGCCTACTATCCTCCGAGTGAAAAATCGCCATTGGGAAAACCTATTCCCCCTTCCTCCTGGTCAGAATATTCCACCACAACTGAACGAGGGATATCCCTCCATACCGGCGATGACGGAGTCAGTCGATATTGGGTTTTCCACCAATTGAAACTACACCCGGATGCCTCGTTTTATATGGTAATTGTCGTGGCTATTCCTGAGTCTCTGGCCTATGACAAGGCCGATGCCGTTACTAAAAAATATCTTATATGGCTGGCTGGAGCCACGTTGCTGTCCATATTGGCGGCCTTAATCGTTGGCAAATATGGAATTGTTCTCCCTCTTGACGCCCTAGGCAAACTTGCCGTTCGCCTCGGAAAGGGTGATTTGGCTGCCCGAATCAGTTTGATTGAAACCAAAGGGGATATTGG
The DNA here is from genome assembly GCA_015233515.1 of Deltaproteobacteria bacterium. The sequence continues at coordinate 2,390 of JADFXS010000520.1, forward strand.
TGTTTTATCCAAATCTTTCGATGAGTTGGCCACGACTCTCGAAGCCCGTGAAACCGAAAGGGACCAGGCGGAGGAGGCGCTCCGGGAATCCGAAAATAAATTCAAAAATTTCGCCGAACAATCACTTGTCGGAATTTACATGGTTCAGGATGGTGTATTGCGATATTTAAACCCCAAATTCGCTGAGATATTCGGCTACACAATAGATGAATGTTTGGATAATATGCCATTTACCAAGACAGTTTATCCGGAA
>JADFXS010000521.1 GCA_015233515.1 Deltaproteobacteria bacterium
GCGGGCCAAAATCGGTCCAACATGCAGGCGAACTGTCCCCGCGGCATTCTGCGGGGCAGCGAGCGAAATTAAAAACGCTCTGACTCCTTACATGACGAAGGTATCCGCCAATGGCGGGACCTTCAACTTCGCGTTTCGCCAAGGATTTACGCGCCCTATCCGCGATTTGATGGTGGATTTAGGAAAAAACTGTTTCGCATCAATCCGTCGCCTTCAGCGAGGCCCTCTCGGCGCTCTTGACAATAATTAATCCTGTAGCTACAGTCAGGGCAACGATTGATGGTTAATCACTACTTCCGGAGGATTAATTATGGACCATAAAAGCCCTCGTGACGCCGAACTGATGTCGCAGGGTTGGAACCGTCAGTTTTCGGCCGGCCAGCCCCGCCTGGATGAAGCAGTCGCCAATTATCGGAAGCTCGGCTATGAGGTTATGTTGGAACCGGTCGATCTTTGTTCCCCCACTGATGCCTGCACGGCCTGCCTTGGGTCCGAACCCGATACGGTCAAGGTCATTTATACCAGGATGCTGTCTTAGCCTCTAACTTGGGTTTAGCCGATTACCGGCGTGTCGTTTTTTGATTCTTTGTTTTACTGATAAGACTTGCGGCCGATCCGGATATAATGCGACGGCCGGCATCGTAATAATCCCGGGTTTGCAATAAAACTTTTCATCACCAGTTATCGACGCCATATTAAAAATCTCTTCAGTAATTTCAGGTTAAGCCATGTCCCATATTTCTCAATTACCGCCGTTACAATGTTTCCTGGTTGTCTTTGGATCGGTTTATTTCGCAGCCCTGATGATCTTATGCGCCGTCCGGGTGATACACAAAAGACGATGGTGGCAGCCGATTCAGGGACCGACCGTCCAACTCACCGGGACGCTCCTGGGGTTGGTTCTGGCTTTTCTCCTGGCCGGCGCCTGGAAACAGGTCTCGGACGCCCGTAACACCATTTACAAGGAAGTCTCGGGTTTTTATAAACTGCATGCCGCCGCCTCGGTTCTGGATGACGCCCGTCGGGAACACATCCTCAAACTGGCGAGGGAATATGTGAATTTGGTGTTGGATGAGGAATGGAGTTATATGCAAGATGGGGGCGAAGGACCTAAAACCAAGGAAGCGCTATCGAAATTGAGGTATTACGTTGCCAGACTGTCGCCGGACAGCCTCAACCAGTCGGCCGTCCAACGCACCTTGGTGGATTCCATCGATAACATTATCACCGCCAGGTCCGACCGACTGAACATCAGCCGAGACGTGGTTTCCGGATTTACCTGGATGATAGTATTTCTCCAAGCCGCCACGGTCTTGCTGGCGGTCGCCCTGTTTCACGACCAGCATCCCAAGGGACAAGTCCTGGCCGTATGGTTGGTGGCCACGGTAATATCCGGGACTATCTTCCTGGTCTTTATCCACGATCAGCCCTTTGCCCACGATGAACTGGTCAATTCCGAGGCATTTGCCGTCTTGCTTTCCATTTTGTAGCAGGTATCCCAATCTTTTCAAAGATCATGATCCCGGATATACATAAAATCCAAGACATCTTCGGCCGTCACCCTGCCAAGACCGCCGACCTGCTACCTGATCTGATGCCGGCGGCGGTATTGGTCCCGATATACCCCGACCCGGAAGGGCTGTCACTGATTTTTACCAAGCGCACCAATCATTTAGACCACCACAAGGGGCAGATATCCTTTCCCGGCGGCCGCCGGGACCCGGAGGACCACGACGCCAAGGATACGGCCTTGCGGGAAACTTACGAAGAAATCGGCGTCCGGCCGGAGCATGTGGAAATTCTGGGCCGGATGAACCAGGATGTGACCGTGACGGGTTTTTCCCTGGCGCCGGTCGTGGGTCTGATTCCCTACCCCTACCAGTTCAAACTGCATAGCTATGAAGTGGAGCGATTGATCATCGCTCCCTTGTCTCACCTCATGGACCCGGCTAACTCGGGAGAAGACACCTATCCCTGGCAAGGCAAGCAATACAAAACATACAATTATTTCTATAAAAACGATGTCATCTGGGGAGCCACCGCCCGGATCGTTCACAAGCTGATTATCCTGTTGACCACCGGTCGTGAACCTGAACTGGAGGCCTGAATCGTTCCGATGGATTATTCCATGAGTTCAGGTTCTTCGGCCGTGTCTTGGCCCGGATCCTCGGCCACGGCTTTTCTGATGTCTTCCACGATGGCTCTGGCCCTCTCCTCGCTGATTTCTTCCACCAGCAAAAGGGCGTAGCCTTTCTGGGTGACGAATAAACCGTCGTAAGCCGAATCTTCAAAGCGCTTCACCACGAACTCGATCCCGTCCTCTTCCAAAGCCCCGGTAATCAAGTCGGTCTCGAAGCGATTTTCCAATGTCGTTAATCTGATCATGATATCTCCGGCAAAACTTTTCCAAAAGTGAAAGCACTAATCTGTTCGTAGTTCCAGGCCACCTGTAACAAGGTTGGTTCGGAAAACAAACCACCGATCAATTGCAGACCGATAGGCAGGCCGCCATCCGTCAGCCCGCAAGGCAGGGACAAGCCCGGTATTCCGGCCATATTCAAGCATAAAGTCAAGGCGTCGGTCAAATACATGGTCAGCGGGTCGCCAGTCATCTGCCCGATTCTAAAAGCCGGCACGGG
>JADFXS010000522.1:0-349 GCA_015233515.1 Deltaproteobacteria bacterium
GTCGCGCCGTTGGCCGGTAAGTAATCGGTATTGACGATGAGATCCGGGGGGTTGCTGGTAATCTTGCTTAAAATGACCCGCCAGTCGTGAACCTCGCCGAACGGGATCACTTCCTTCATGGTAATCTTCCATCCCATCTTTTCGAAGGTTTCTTTTAAGCCGTTGAAAATGGTCATGCTGTAAGGATTGTCGGAAGCGACGATGGCCACCGATTTGTCCCGCAGCTTGAGTTTTCCTTCCTTGGCCCAGTTTTCCACGACCACCGGCAGTTCGGTCTCATAGCCCCGGAAAGTGGGTGAGTAGCTCCAAACGGTGGGGAAGGCTTCCGGTTTGGGAGAAATAATTTCGG
>JADFXS010000522.1:393-1500 GCA_015233515.1 Deltaproteobacteria bacterium
AACCGGCGATTATGTAAGGCATGCCGGCATCGCCCATATTCTTGACCTCAAAATTGGAGTTGGAACAATAGCCGGTCAGGACAATGCCGACTTCAGGATCGGTCAGCAGTCTGTTCACCGCCGTGAGCACCGAGTCCGGCTTCATGTCCTTGGTATCGGCGGAAACGACTTCGAATTTGAAACCTTCCGCGCCGCCGGCGTCATTGATTTCCTTGGCGGCCAGTTTAGCCCCCCGGACGAATTCTTCACCGTCAGCCCCGGCCGGTCCGCTTATGGGCGCGAGCACACCGATCTTGACGGTCTTTTCGGCCATGGCTACGGGAGTAAGGCCGAGAACCAGTAGCAGAGCTAAGGCCAAAACAAATGAAACCGATAACATGGTTCTTTTTTTCAAGAATCGAACATCACTCTTTCGTTTCCCTTTCGTTTCTTCCATGCTCATCCTCCTTACCGTTACTTAGGTTTTTCAACAGCTCTTGGACCGGCCGCCGGATTGGAGACCGGCGAAGATAAAAATAAGCAATATTTCAATATGTGTCAATATAATTTTTTAATAGCAATTAAAATGCAATATTTAACTGTTTTTATACAACTTATTTAAATATAGATAATCATGGATATTGCACCATTGACAATTAATTTTCATTGGACTATAAATACCCCGAATTAGTTGCGACCTGGGCGTCTCTAGGGAACATGCCGGCCGGCGCGTTTCCCGTAGCTTGCCGCGGGGAGATTCAAGAGGTTAGGAAAAGCAAGAAGATATGAATAATAACCAAAAAAAGGCCGCGGAATATATTCGGAGTCTTCTCAAGGAGAAGATGGTGCCGCGCAACCAGGTCGCCTCTCTCTCCGGGCTCTCCAATGCTTACATCCGCCACTTGGAACAGGGCAATATCGCCAACGTGAATCGGGCCAAGCTTATCGCCTTTGCTGTCGCTCTCAGCCTGGACCTGCAGTCGGTCGATCACCTGCTCACGATTTTTGACCGGACCAAGCTGACCAGCGAGGACATTCCCCTTTTTTTGGAAAATGCGGGCCAGCGCAAGATATCGGCCGCCATGTTGCCGCTCCATGCCTGGTATACCTATGAACTCCATGTGATGC
>JADFXS010000522.1:1574-2637 GCA_015233515.1 Deltaproteobacteria bacterium
ATCCTCCAAGCGGAAGGGCACCGCACTTATGTCGATCGCCGGTTCAGCCATACTCACCCCCTTTACTGTGAGCTGATTGAGGCTGTCGGCAAGGAAAGGCGAAACAATCTTACCAATTCTCTCATAAAATATCCGTTGGACCATTATTCATGCATGGACTGTTTCATTGCCTATCTGCGCCGCTGTCCCGACCAGATCGAAAAAGAATGGCGCCGAAAACATTTGGACCAACTGATCTTTTATCTCAAGAGTTTTGACAATTTTCGGTTTCACTTCACCAATGCCTGCTCGCGGTTCAACTTTACCCTCAAGATCCCTTCCGACGCTTCGGGGGCGACCGAGAAACTGTTTTTCATGGGCAAAGCCCCCCATGGCAGCCAGCGGGAGGATTTCGATCATCTCACCGGTTTTGTCACCGAAAACCAGGTTGTCCTCCAGAATTTCAAGGAAGGCCTGGTGGCCATCACCAACAGTGTTATTGAGGAACTGGAGGAGCGCGGGAAAATGATCGCGTTTCTCGAAAAACTGCTGACGGAAGTTCAGAGTTGACCTTTATTGACCGGAGATACGAGAAAGGAGAAGTGACATTGTTAGAATTTATAAATGAGTTACCTGTTGTTGACAATCATGGGCATGCTTTCCTGCCGGATAAGGAAAATCCTGACTTTCGAGCCTATTGGACCACTTCCCTGATTCCGGGAAACCAGGAGCATGCCGGGCGGCTGATGACTTATCGGCAGGCGGTTCGGGCCCTGGCCCCCCTTTTAGGCTTGGATAAGAACGTGGATGAGGCCGAACTTCGCCAAAAAAGGCAGGAGGTTTACACAAGCAATCCCGCCGCTTATACCAAGACCTTGTTTGATGATGCCGGGATAGAGGCCACTTACGTCGATATCGGCTATCCGACCAAATCGATTTCCGGGTACGATCTCCACCCTGTCGATTTTGCCCGGATCGTGCCCTGCACCGTCAAGGCGATTGTCCGGATTGAACCGATTATCATGGAACTCATAGGCCGGCAGCTCGGTTTTGACGAGTTTATCGAGTCCTTTGGAAAAACGTT
>JADFXS010000523.1 GCA_015233515.1 Deltaproteobacteria bacterium
GTCCGCCTGGCCGGGAAAGGTCAACCCGGCGTGAACGGCGGCCCGCCGGGGGACTTGTACCTGGAAATAGAAATTGCCGATGACCCGGTTTTTAAGCGTCAAGGCCGAGATCTTTATATTGAAACCCGGATCAACTTGTTTGACGCCGTGCTCGGCGGAAAAGTCCAAGTTCCGACTTTGACCGGTCGGGCCAATTTGACCGTCAGTCCCGGGACTCAGTCCGGCCGGAAATTGCGACTCAAGGGCCAAGGTGTGCCGGCGACCGGTGATCGGCCGGCCGGGGATTTATATGTCACCATCAATATCCATATTCCCGACCGGCTCAGTCCCAAAGCCAAGGAAATATTCGAACAGCTGCGGGATCTAGTTCCCGTGGAACCGACCCCGAGTTGAGGTCCTCATGACAAGATCAGTATTGACCATAACCGAGGTCGCTCGTCGACTGGGCATTGCCACCAAGACCATTCGGGTTTACGAAGAAGAAGGGTTCATCACCATCCGTCGCTCGAGCGGCCGCTGCCTACTTGAATTTGACGACCTGGAAGTCATTGTCCGGATCGAACGCCTGAAGGATGACCTAGGGGTCAATCTTCATGGTATCGGGGTCATCCTGGAGATGCGCCAAAAGATAATGGAACTGCAATCCCGCCTGGCGGAAATGGAACGAGAATTCGATCGCCGTCTGCAAGAGGCCTTGGCCGCCCAAGAACGCCAACCTGACAAGTTTCCGTGAAGCGGTCCGGCTTTGTTGCTCTGCCGCTATTTGCCCCCTCTCAGGTCCTCAACCAGCCGCCGCCTTCTCTTTTCGAGGCCGCCGAATGAGTTCGTCCCGGTAACCGGTTCCAAGAACCAGGGATTGCCGACCGGGCCGGGTTTTGCCGCGGCCGCTGCCGGCCAGGGCGGATAATCCGTGGCCCAGAAAAAAAAGTCACGATCTTCTTCCGGAGCGGAACGTTCTTCCCGGCCGGCCAGGGCAGCGGCAAAGCCGTCTTTCAGCCTGCCGCTGTGGCTTCTGGGCCGCGAAACCTGGTTCGTAGCCGCGGTCTGCCTTTTAGTCGCGGTCAAAATATTCTTCTACTCCGCCTCTTTACCGTTTTTCAACAACGTGGACGAAGAAGCCCACTTTGATCTGATTTGGAAGTATGCCGAAGGGCAGTGGCCGGAAAAAGGCGCGGACATTACCGATGCCGAGGCTTTGGACTTTATCGTGGTCTATAGTTCTCCGGAATTTAAACGGCGGGCTCAACAGTATCCCGGAGGCGTCTACCCGCCGCCTCTGTGGACCATGCCTCCTGAAGTCCGCCGGGCGCGAATCGACCAGGTCCGGCAAAGGGACATTAGAAATTATGAAGTTTATTCACCACCGTTGTATTACCTGCTAGCCGGCGGTTGGCTGGGACTCGGCCGCTCCCTGGGCTTGCAGGGCGCCGGCCTCCTATACTGGACCCGCTTCCTGAACATCGCCGCTCTGGTCGTTCTCGTGTGGTTGGCTTGGCTGGCCGGTCGACGATTTTTCCCAGATGACCAGACCATTCGACTTGGTTTGCCGCTGGCTATCCTTTTTTTGCCTCAGGACGTATTCCATACTTTAAACAACGACGTCTTTTCCCCGGTCCTGTCCGGCGCGGCTTTTTATTTTCTGGGCCGGATAGTCATGGAACCCCGGGGGCGATGGACGCTTTTTCCATGGGCCGGGCTTTTCACGGCCGGGGCTTTGCTGGTGAAGCTGTCCAATCTGCCCTTGCTCGGGACGATGATTGTCGCCTGGTTTCTGGCCCTGCGTTCCCAAGGCCGCTGGGCCATCTCGCCCGGGTTGATCGGCCGCTTGAGTTTGGGGAGCTTGGCGGCGGCCGTCCCGCTGGGCGCCTGGTTCTGGCGCAATTATGTTCATCTCGGCGATCTGACCGGGTCACAGCACAAAATCGAATTTTTGGGCTGGACCTTGAAGCCGATGTCCGAGCTTTTTTCTCACCCCATCTTTTCCCTGTCCGGAGTTTCTTACTTTGTTCACCATCTGATAGCCTCGTTTTGGCGAGGTGAGGTCGTCTGGGCCCTGGAGCGCTTCAGTCGTCCGGCGGCCGACTACTTTTACTCCATCTCTTCCCTGATTTTGTTGACCGTCTCCGCGGCCGGTTGGCTGTCCTCCCTTAAAGCAGAAGCCCAATCAATAAACGCACCGGAAAAGGAAATCAATAACCGGACATCCACCCATGGCCCCATGATCTTGAGCCTGGTGACCGTGGGCGCGGCCATTCTTTACCTGGCGACCTTGTCCCAGGTCTTCGATTTCAATAAATGCGTTTATCCTTCCAGAGCCTTCCCTTATTTTGTTTCCGGGCGATTGATCTTGTGCGCTCTGATTCCGTTTTTCATTCTGTATTTAGATGGTTGGCGTCGGTTGACCGGCCGGTTTCTGCCCCGGATTTCGCCGCTGACCCTGTTCATGATCATGGGCCTGGTGTTGATGGTCGCCGACTTTATTATCCGTTTCCCCATAATTGCTTCGGAGTATAATTTCTGGCATGTACCACTAGGCGCGCTGTAAGCGGACGATTTCAGAGCGGTCACCGGCAGGCATGAAGCTCCCCGCAACTCGCCGCGGGGAATCTTCGGCATGTCGGAAAAAAT
>JADFXS010000524.1 GCA_015233515.1 Deltaproteobacteria bacterium
TCGCAGGACTCAGGCTATAGGCCCAAAATTTGAATCCACTGCACACCCAACCGACAGACCCCCTTCAGGGTCTTCGTCCTGCTTCTCACGACGCATGCTATAGTCCCAAAAAAAGAAAACGTTTATAAATTAATTATAATACTTACAAAAAAATGTTCAAAAAACATAATACATTGACTTTTTATATTAAACAAAAAAAAAAAAAGAAAACCCAAAAAAATCAAAAAAGCCCAGCCGTTGCTTTTATGCAACCCGTCGAAATGAGCCCGCATCAAAAGGGACTTGGCGCCTTCCTGGTAATAATAATCATCAAAGGGATGCTCATGCCGAGGCGGAAGAATGAAAATAAAAATGACGCCCTGAATCAAGGCCAAAAGCAGTAGCAGCGCATGATAGCGCCAGGGGACAGCCTGGCAGGCATCACGGACATCCCGCCGGCATTTCCACATCATAGCAACCAGAAAAAAGAAATTCGCAGCAACCAGAAGGGCACGACAGACCGCAGACAAATTACCGAGCATCGGCCACGTCACCTTTTAATGCAGAAATTTGATGTCAATCTTTCAGAAACTCTGCCGCCGTAAAAAGAGACGCCAATTCCACTCCGCGACCGGCCAGGGCCTCTCTGGCGCCGTCCTGGCGGTCAATGATGCAGGCACACAAAACCGGCTTGAGTCCGTCCTGGGCAAGCGCGTCGATCGAATGGATGAAAGCTTTTCCCGTTGTCGCGACATCATCAATGACCACGATGCGGTCCTCCGCTTTCAGCTCCGGCCCCTCGACCATGCGGCCCTTGCCATGGCCCTTGGGTTCCTTGCGAATGATGAATGTCTTGACCGGCGCGCCCGTCAAATGGCTCACCGCGCCGACCGCGCCGACCATGGGATCGGCACCCAGCGTCGGACCGCCGACCGCGGTCGGCTTCACGCCCTTGGCCAAGTCCAGGATGAGCCGTCCGCAGAGAAAGGCCCCCTCCGCTGACAGCGTCACCAGCCGGGCGTCGAGATAATAATTGCTCTTCTTCCCCGACGACAAAACAAAATCCCCCTTGAAGAAAGCCCGCGTTTTCAATATCTCAAACAGGCGCTTCTTGCAATCAGGAATGGTCATGTTTAACATGGAAACCTCTCTTAATTGGGAGCGAAAAGGCTAAAGGCGAGAACGCTATACAAACAAAATGCGGCACTCCTCTTCTCCGGACCTTTCTTACTTCACTTTTGTCCTCTAACTTTTTCCTTTTTTGGTTTGTGCTGATCAGATCATTTCAGACGGGAGTTCCAGCTTGCGCCGATGGATCTCGACGATGAGCCTCAACCGGTACTTGAGGAGGTCTTTGTACCTCTGGTATTCCTTCAGGCTGAAACCGCTGGTCGCGTGAAATGTTTTGGTCGCTTCCAACTCCGCGAGGACATCGATATAGGTATCGACCAGCTTGTCATCCGCCAGCGTCACGATATCTTTCTGTTCCGTTATGGCGATCTCATCCGATCCGGCTGATTCGGCCATTACGGGACCGCTCACAATGACTCCGGTGGCGATTGCCAAGATTAAAAATAATCCCTTCCAGCCCATTGTGCGCCTCCTTCGGGGTCTTCCCCCGGTCGCTCAAAACAAAACGCCCATCTTCATGCCGACTTCTTTAGTCGTGTTAGCAGGCTCGACTGCTCCGTTACATGGCACACCGTCCACACATACTTCAGTCGGTTCAAAATCCGAATCCTTAATATTCCAATACCGGACGTACGGTTCCAATGAAAGTGTGTAATTATGAAAATCCCGCGCCAGTTGCAGGCTTCCGCGCAGTCCGTATCCCTTGTGCTGATGTCCGTTTCAAAAAAAGTCTGTTGCTGGCCCCACAAGAGCACGTCGAGTTCGCCGTTCAATCCGATCCGCCAGTCATGGGGCAGGCCTTTGGCGATGTCCATCCCGATGGGAAGATAATAATAACGGGATATCCGCTTGGAACCGGCGCCCTCCGGGAAAAGAAAAGTGTTCCCTTCAAACGTCCATGACGACATGGCCTTGTCTTGCTTATCGTTCAGATATCGGTACCCAAAACCGGTGTAAGGCGTAAATGTCATGCCGAAGAAATCGAGATCTCGCGCCGCCATCCCCCGCCATTCGGTGACAATGTCAGGAATGTTGTTCGAGACCAGCGGGCCATCCAAGCCTTGAAAACCTCCGTCGTATTCCACCTGCCCCCAGGCCATCCTGCCTTCGAGAATTAGGTGATCAACATAGGCACTCAAGAAGTAATCCGGCGTCAGCGGACGATAAACCATGGAGGCAAAAATCCCCTTAAAATGTCCATTGATGCTCGCGAACCCCTGTCCATCCACGGTTTCCTTATACTTATAATTATAGGTTTCGATCCCGAGCTTGAGATCAAGACGTTTCTTTCTGGCCAATGCCGCCGAAGCTACAGGGTTTTTCCGGGCCGGCGCAATCTGGTCAGCCGCTTCCGGAGGAACGGTGACCTGTTTGACCGCCTGCGTCTTTTTCCCTTCATAGGCATCCAAGGCCCGCTGAACAGCCTCTTTCCTGTTAGGATTATTCCGATCAGCCCGGACATCCCCGAAGGATATAACCGTTGCCAATAATCCCGCGAGAACAATACCAAAAATT
>JADFXS010000525.1:0-1373 GCA_015233515.1 Deltaproteobacteria bacterium
GCTTTGCGGTGTCGTCAAGCCCATTATGTTCAGTATTCCCAGGGCTGGATAAGTGCCGGCGAAGGCCGCCGGAATGATGGCGAAATATTTGGCCACGTCGTTGGCGATACTGAAGGTCGTCAACGCCCCTCTGGTCATGAGAAGCTGCTTGCCTACGGCCACGATTTCCAGCAGTTTGGTGGGATTTGAATCCAGATCCACCATGTTGCCCGCTTCCTTGGCGGCCTGGGTTCCGGTGTTCATGGCCACTCCGACATCGGCCTGGGCCAGGGCGGGCGCATCATTGGTTCCGTCACCCGTCATGGCCACCAATCGCCCTTCGGTCTGAATACGGCGGATAAGCTTGAGTTTTGTTTCCGGGGTGGCTTCGGCCAGGAAATCGTCAACCCCGGCTTCGGCGGCAATGGCCGCGGCCGTGAGAGGGTTATCGCCGGTGACCATCACGGTTTTGATACCCATCTGCCTCAGCTCGGCGAAACGTTCTCTGATACCGCCTTTTACTATGTCTTTTAACCAAATCGCCCCGAGAACCCGATCATTCTCCGCGACCACTAACGGCGTCCCGCCCTTTTGGGCGATGGTAGAGACAGCATCCTTGACTGGGGATGGAAATTCTCCGCCCTGCCGAACAACATAGGCCTCCATGGCATCCGGGGCTCCCTTGCGAATCTGACGTCGGCCAAGGTTGACGCCGCTCATCCTGGTTTGAGCGGTAAAGGGCACAAAGGTTGTTTCCAGTTTTTGCAGATCGCGCCCGCGGATATTGAACTTCTCCTTGGCCAGGATAACGATGCTGCGGCCTTCCGGCGTTTCGTCGGAAAGAGAAGCCAACTGGGCCATGTCCGCCAGGTATTCGTTGGAAATACCGGGAGCGGAAACGAATTCCGCGGCCTGGCGGTTGCCGAGAGTAATGGTACCGGTTTTATCCAGTAAAAGCACGTCAACGTCTCCCGCCGCTTCCACCGCTCGGCCGGACATGGCGATGACATTGGCCTGGATCAATCTGTCCATGCCGGCGATGCCGATGGCCGAGAGCAATCCGCCGATGGTGGTGGGCGCGAGACAAACAAAAAGAGCCACCAATACGGTGACGGTAATTACCTGGCCGGCGCCGGCTTGTTCCACGCTGAAGATGGAAAAGGGAAGAAGCGTGCCGCAAACGACAAGAAATATCAGGGTCAAAGCCGCCAGAAGGATATTCAGGGCGATTTCGTTCGGCGTCTTTTGCCGTTTGGAGCCTTCGACCATGGAGATCATGCGGTCTAAAAAGCTTTCCCCGGGATCAGCGGTGGCCCGCACGATAATTCGGTCGGAGAGGACTCGAGTGCCGCCGGTGACGGCACTGCGATCTCCTCCGCTTTCCCTGATGACCG
>JADFXS010000525.1:1383-2623 GCA_015233515.1 Deltaproteobacteria bacterium
TTTCTCCGGTGATGGCGCTTTCATCCACCGAAGCTATCCCCTCGACCACTTCGCCGTCGCAGGGAATAAAGTTGCCGGCTTCCACTAAGACCAGGTCGCCTTTACGCAGATCGGTGGAAGGAATATCGCGAGAGGGTGAATCCATATCCGGGCTGGCAATTTTTTTCGCCATGATATCTCGTTTGGCTTTGCGCAGGGACGCGGCTTGCGCTTTGCCCCGCCCTTCGGCCATGGCTTCGGCGAAATTGGCAAAAACCAAGGTGAACCAAAGCCAGCAGGTAACGGCGCCGATGAATCCGCTGGGAGCTTCTCCCTTTCCGATCAGGGACTGGATGAAAAGAACCGTGGTCAGCAGGCTGCCCACGAACACGGTAAACATTACCGGATTCCGAATTTGTGTTTTCGGCGTAAGCTTCAGAACAGAGTCAATCATCGCCTGCTTGACCAAGGGCTTATCGAAAAGCGAACGCGATTGTAGCTTTTTGCTCATTTTCAAATACTCCTAGAAAATTAACTTGAAAATTGGAGAGCATCTTTAGCGCAGGGCCATCAGGTGTTCGGCGATCGGCCCCAAGGCCAAGGCCGGAATGAAAGTCAGCGCGCCCACGATCAAAACCACCGCGATCAGCATGCCGGCAAATAGGGGAGTATGGGTGGGAAGCGTCCCCGGACCAAAAGGGGTTATTTTCTTTTCCGCCAAGGACCCGGCAATGGCCAATGTCGGGATGGTCAACCAGAAACGGCCTATAAACATGGCCATCCCACCTAAAAGATTATAAAAGGTGGTGTTGGCGTTCAATCCGGCAAAAGCGCTGCCGTTATTATTGGCCATCGAGGAAAAGGCGTAGAGTATTTCGCTCAAGGCGTGGGGACCCGGATTGGCGACCGAGGTTTTAGCGCTGGTGATCACGGCTAAACCGGTACAGAAAAGGACTAAAACCGGCGGGATAAGAATCACCAAGGCGGCCATTTTGGTCTCGAAGGACTCGATTTTTTTGCCCAAATACTCAGGCGTCCGTCCCACCATCAGGCCGGAGATGAAGACCGCCACCAGGGCGAAGACGATCATGCCGTATAAGCCGGAACCGACTCCTCCAAAGACCACTTCCCCCAGTTGTATGAGCCACATGGGAATCAGACCTCCCAACGGACTGAAGGAATCGTGCATGGAATTGACGGCTCCACAGGAAGTCGCCGTGGTTATTGTGGCAAAAAGCGCTGAATTGACTATTCCGAAGCG
>JADFXS010000526.1 GCA_015233515.1 Deltaproteobacteria bacterium
GCCTAAACGTATTTTTTTATGGGCCGCCAGCCATCTTTTTTCCGCCTCGGTTAGAACAAATTCTTCTTTTTCCGATTCCAGCCGGGTCATCCATTTGTCATGCAATTTTTCCAGCTCTTGGTCGGTAATGCGCATCATTCCTTTTTCGAGGATGCCGGCTAGAATTTTCCAATCCTTGCGCACGGCGATATGCAAAGGAATCGGTTTTCCTTCGCCCAAGCCCGGATCGCCGCCGACTTTCAGGTTGGTGATTTGCATTTCCCTGGTGATGTAATCAACCACCGGCATCAGATCGAACAGGGCATCCGCCCGACCCACGGAAAACGCCCGGATGGCCTCCATGGTATTATTTGCTTCGATAATTTCAATTTGAGGATGAGCTTTTAAAACTTGATGAAGATAATATCCCTTGGGAACGGCAAAACGTTTGCCATATAGATCTTTTATTGAAGATATCCGAGGAAAATCCTTGCGGGTATATATCATCTGCAGCATGGTCACGTAAGGCGGAGTGAACTCCAGAAATTGTCGTCGTTCCTCTGATGCGGCGATATTGAGCATGATGTCCAGCTCGCCCTTTTTCGCCATTTCCAGAAATTCGTCCCAGGTCGGCCCGGAAATAAAAGTCAGGATCAGACCGGTCTTTTGAGCCAGCAACTTGATATAATCTATGGAAAATCCCTTAGGGACCCCGTTTTGATTAAAGTTAAACGGCGCCCAGTCGCTCTCGTTATGGACCCGGACCACTCCGATTTGAGCCAAAAAAGCCCTTTCCTCTTCCGTGAGCGTATTGGCAAAATCCGTCGGCGCTTCCGAAGCATGGACGAGTCCGATCGTCGGGGCCGAAGCCAAAAACAGAATGGTCATCAGGACCGTGGAGAGTAACCGCGTGATCTTCATTATGTGGCCTCTGTCTTGTTTCCGACGATTATTCCCGGTTGACGCGGATTTGATGGCTCAGGTCCGCCGGGAATTCGCTTTTGTTGTCGGCGGCGACTTGGTCTGGCCGGCGCGGAGTGAGGTCGCGAATTGCCGCGCAAACACAAATTCCTCGAGAGCCGAACTCGGGAAGTCGCGAAAGCCGGATGTCCACTGGAAACTCCAAGCCGTCCTTGCGCAGACCGTGCAAATTAAAGCTGTTTGCCATCTCCCGCCGATTATGGGTTTGCAGGAAATCTTTTCGTAATAAAACATGCCGGACCCGCTGGGACGTGGGAACTAGAATCTCCACGCTCCGGCCTAAAAGCTCACCGGTTTCATAGCCGAACATTTTTTCCGCCATGGTGTTGACCAGGATAATAGCCCCGCTCTCGTCGACTACTAACATACCATCCGGAGTCGACTCGATAAGGCTTCGATACCAGATTTCCGTTTCCTTCATCTGTTCCTGCTGAGCTTGCAAAGATTTGGCCTGGAGTTGAGTTTCTTCCAAAAGCAACTGCGTGCGCAGATTGCGGTCCAGGATTTCGAGATTCATGGCTACGATGGGCAGAAGTTCGTCCATCAGGGTTCGTTCGTTTTCCTCGAAAGAACCTAGAATTCCCAGTTCGAGGACGCCGATTACTTGGCCGGTGTGCATTACCGGCTGCAGAACGATGCTTTTCGGAGCAAACCGGCCGAATCCACTTTGGATGCGAATGTAATCCTCCGGAGGGCTGATCACGACGGGAGTCTTGTTGAGCGCGCATTGCCCGACCAGGCCCTCGCCCAGGGCGAACCGCCGGCTCAAATCCCGGTCATCATACCCATACCCGCCGGCGTGGCGCAGATAGTTTTTCTCTCGGTCCAGGACAAAAAAGGCCCCGTAATCGGCCTTGACCAGCGGGACCACGCGGGACATGAACTTTCGGGCCAGTTCCTCGAATGTGGTGGTTATTTGGAGTTCTGATGATATTTCCGCCAGTTGGGACTTGATCAGAGAACCGGCTTCCAGTTGTAATGCATAATTTTTCAGTCTTTGTTCCGCGCGTTCACGTTCCGCGACTGCCCGACCCAAGCGGCGATTCCAGAACAAAAAAATGACGATTATGACCAGGAGAGCCGCGACGATGGGGCCTATGGTGCGCCAGTCGACCCCTGCCTGGTACTGAATGGCCAGCCACCGGTTTTTGATTTCCGATTTTTCCTGATCCGACATATTGGTCAAGGCCTTGTTCAGGGCCGACACCAACAAGGGCCAATCCTTCCTGACGCCCATGGCCAGATCATGAGTATACGGGGTCGAGGCGGCGATCTTCAGATTGGCCAATCCCAATTTGTCGATCGAGTAAGTGACTGTCCCCAAGTTGTCAATAAAGGCATCGCATTTTCCGGTGGATAGGCCACGCAAAGCGGTCTCGATATCGGGAAAGGTGACCAAGGTTAAGTCCGGACGGTCGCGCTTCAGGTTACTTTCAATCACCAGGCCTTGAACAACGCCGGTTTTAAGTCCGTGGAGATCGTCCAATCCACCGGCGAAGCGGTCCTTGCGGGTGACGATGACCGAGGGGAAAGTGGTATATGGTCGAGTGAAAAGCAGAAAATTTTCCCGGTCCGGCGTCGGCGTAATTTTAGGTATGATATCGATTTCGCCGGTTTTCGTTTTTTCAACGGCCTCGGTCCACTTCAAGTTTTTCCAAGGCGT
>JADFXS010000527.1:0-2094 GCA_015233515.1 Deltaproteobacteria bacterium
TTTCATTATGGTTCTTAGGATTGTTTATCGGTCGCTTTGACTCGCAAGGCCAGTCACAGCAACTGCTTTCGGTCTACTTTGGACGGGGCTCCGGTGAGGAGGCAGGTGGATTTTGGAGTTTTGGCGAAAGCGATAACATCCCGTATGGAGGCGACTCCGGCCAGGATCATGATAATCCGGTCAAAGCCGAAGGCCAAACCACCGTGAGGCGGGGCGCCGAAACCCAAGGCTTCGATCAGAAAGCCGAATTTCTCCTCGGCCTCCTCCGGTCCGATGCCGGTAACCTTGAAGACTCGTTGCTGGACATCCGGCCTGTGAATTCGGATGCTGCCTCCACCGATTTCGCTCCCGTTCAAGACCAGGTCATAAGCCCGGGCGCGAGCCTTTTCCGGTTCGGTTTCCAAAAGGTCCAAATCCTTTTCCAGAGGAGAAGTGAAGGGGTGATGCATGGCCTGCAAACGTTTTTCCTCTTGGTCGTATTCAAACATGGGAAAGTGGGTGACCCAGGTGAAGGCAAATTGGCCGTCCTTGATCAGGTCCAGGTCTTTGGCCAATTTTAGGCGAAGTTGTCCTAAGACTTCGCGGACCACCTTGAGGGTATCGGCGCAGAAAAAGAGGATATCTCCGGGCTGGGCGTCGAGGGCATCGATCAATCCCTGCCTTTCATCCGGTGTGAAAAACTTGGCGATGGGGCTCTGCCAGCCGTCGGGATTGATCTTTATCCAGGCCAGGCCCTTGGCCCCGAAAGTTTTGGCGTATTCAACCAAATCATCAAGATTTTTCCGGGATAAATGCCCGGCATTCTTGGCGTTGATCGCCTTGATCGAACCGCCGCCGGATGCAACCTGAGTAAAAAGTTTGAATTCGGATTTACAGACCAGGTCGGTAACATCCTTAATTTCAAGGCCGAATCTCAGGTCGGGCCGGTCGAGGCCGTACCGGTCCATGGCTTCGTCATAAGGCAGCCGGGGAAACGGTCGGGGCAAGTCCACGTCAATGGTTTCCTTGAACAGGACGGCGATGAAATCTTCCATGATCCGGTAAATGTCTTCTTCGCAAATAAAAGACATCTCCAGATCGATCTGAGTGAATTCCGGTTGCCGGTCGGCGCGCAGGTCTTCATCGCGGAAACATTTGACGATCTGGTAATAGCGATCGAAACCGGAGATCATCAGGAGCTGCTTGAAAAGCTGCGGGGACTGCGGCAATGCATAAAATTGACCCTGGCTGACCCGGGATGGCACTAGATAGTCACGAGCGCCCTCCGGAGTGCTCTTGGTTAAAACCGGAGTTTCCACTTCGATGAAGCCCAGATCGTTGAAAAAACGACGAGTGATTTGAGCCGCTTTGTGGCGCAAAATCAGATTTTTCTGAATACTCGGCCGACGCAGGTCCAAATAGCGATATTTAAGACGCACGGACTCGGTGACATCCAGGTAGTCTTCGATCATGAAGGGCGGAGTCTGGGCGGCGTTGAGCACCCGTAAATGGTTTATGAAAACTTCAATATGACCGGTGGCCAGTTTGGGATTGATCATATCCTCCGGGCGTTGTCGGACAAGTCCTTTTACGGCCAGCACGAATTCACTGCGGACGGCATGGGATCGCTCGTGGGTTTCCGGATCTTCCTGGGGATTAAAAACGGCTTGGATAAAACCAGTCCGATCCCTTAAATCGATAAAAACCAAGCCGCCGTGGTCTCTACGGCGCTGAACCCAGCCCATGAGCACCACTTCACGGCCCACGTCGGCTAAAGTCAGGTCGCCACAGAAATCTGTCCGGGAAAGATCACCCATGAAGTCGATCACCGTTCTTCTCCTTTACATCCATATTACTATAACTATATTAGTTGCTATTCCTATCATATCGCGACAAAATCCGGGTTTGTCATCAGCCGTCCGGGCCGTCAGTCGACGGCCGCGGTCTTTGGCCCCAAGATGGCCGACAGGCCTTCAGCGCCATCGGCCAAAGACACGTTGGTCTGAGTCTTGGTGTTCATATCCCGCAAGATGGCCTCACCGCAGGTCAATTCCTCCGGGCCGATAATCAGCACCCGATCGGCCTTGGCCTTGTCGGCGCGCTTCAAGCGACTTT
>JADFXS010000527.1:2174-2615 GCA_015233515.1 Deltaproteobacteria bacterium
TGAATGGCGGCTTCATTTAAAGCGGCCACATACAAATCAAGCCTCCCTTCCGGGCGTATGATCTCGGGCGGGAGGAGCATGACCAGGCGTTCCAGGCCGATGGCAAAACCAATACCAGGGACATCCGGTCCCCCGATAGTCTTGAAAAGTCCATCGTATCGTCCACCGCCGGCAACGGCGTTTTGCGCGCCCAAATTCCCGGCCACCGCTTCAAAAGTGGTGCGCATATAATAATCCAGTCCGCGGACCAATCGGGAATTGATCAAGTATGGGACTGAGGAAGTGTCCAGGCCCTTTTTCACTATGTCGAAATGATTACTGCAATCCGGACAAAGAGTATCCAGAATGCTGGGGGCGTCCTGGACCAATTCCATGCACCGGGGAACCTTGCAATCTATGACACGCAAAGGATTGGTGGTCAGTCGTCGCCGGCAATCCGGA
>JADFXS010000528.1 GCA_015233515.1 Deltaproteobacteria bacterium
GGTGTATACCTGATATTGTTGAAGCGGAAAGAGATGGTCTTTTATCGTCCGGCATATCTGTTCGGCAAACGCGCGGATCGGCGCGGCCGGCGCCAGCGTGAAATACGGCCCGCTTCGATTCCCGGGGCTATCGGCGGGGCCGTCTTCCATCAGGTTTTCTACTGGCGGCGATACCTGCCACTCGCCTTGCGGCGGCCAAAAACCACCTCCGATATCTATGAACTCCAATCCCTGTCTTGTTTCAGGCGGCAGAGCCGACAAGGCCCGGCTAATACGGATCAGGGTCTGAACCTGCGCGTCTGGTTCCATATTCCAACTGGTATGGAAATGCAAGCCTTTCAGGTCGATATGCGGGCATCGTCTCGCCTTTTCCAAAAAACCGGGCAATTCGGGGAAACGAATGCCGAATTTACGCCAGAGGCCCTGAGTCTCCACCGCCAGACGGACACCTGTCCGGCTTTTGCTTCCTCGCTGCCCGGCAAGCATTTCCAAGCGTTCCAGTTCGGTGGCGCTGTCCATGATTACGGTGACGATTTCTTGGTAATCAAGAGCCAGGCTTAGTTCCTCAAGTGTCTTGGCCGGCCCGTTAAACAGTATCCGTCGCGCGCCGGAAGTAACCGCCAGTTCAAGTTCCCGGCCGCTGGAGACTTCGAGACCCATGCCGGCTTTTATCACTGTTTCCAGCACCCGGCGGTGAGAGTTGGCCTTGATCGGAAAGTAGGCCTGCACATCAGGCAGATGATTACGAAATGCGGCTATAAACCCGTTAGCGCGAGCCAGCAGGGTCGCCTCCTCGATCACATACAAAGGAGAACCGAACCGGTCGACCAGACTCAGGAAAAAATTTCGTCGCTCGAGAAATGTTTTCACGGTTTCCTCAACCGTCAAGGGCCGCGCGGCCAAGTCACCAGACGAGTCTTGATTCATGTGCGTTCCTTTTCCAGGTAGCGGATTACTAGTTTATTATGAAGGTCATGGCATTCTTGCTCTATGGTCGCCTCGTTAAAAGGACGGAAGATCGCCCAGCCTAAAATGCGGGACTGGTAATCCTCGGGCGGATGGATCACGCGATCTCCGGGACCGCGGGTTAAAAATACTTGCCGCACGCGAGGATCATTGGCCAGTGGTCCGGCATCGAGCGCCGCTATTGTACCGGCGCGGGGCGCGAACAGCCTCAGACCGACTAGCGGTTGCCATTCATGGGGGGTGGGTACCCGCCAGGGCCGGCATTCTGCAACGTCAAGCTCCAGGCCGATAATATCAAGCCCGCAGCTGGCTCTGATCAGCGGCGGTAAACAATCTCCACCAGGGCGTGGCGCCAGTTCGAGCAGCACCAGACGCTGAGAGCTTACCAGAAAGTCCAGCATGCAGAGCGCCCGTTCCATGCCCAGGGCCTGGGCGGCTCGGCGGAGCGTTTCCCTAAACATTTCAGGGTCAATGCCAAGGGGCAGTTTCCCCGGTACCTGGTAGGCCATGGCAATCCCCGGCGCCTGATCCGGTTTAAGCCATTTGCGGGCAATGCGGATAATCCGGACTGTATCACCTTCTATGAAAAAGTCGCAGCTATACTCTTGGCCTGTAATATACTCCTCGACCAGAAAAGCATTTCGGGCTTTGATGCTGTAACCATGAACTTCAAATTAATCATACATCCGGGCCTTCGGAATCGCCTCCAGACGCCGTCTCATGGTTTCCAGGGCGTCGGAGCAGGCCTCGTCGGTTGTACAGATAAAAATCAATTCGCTGCCGGAACCGGTCAGCGGTTTGATGACTAGTTTGCCGTTATGTCGTCGCCTAAAATCAGCCGCTTCCTGACTTTGTTCGATCTGTTCGCCCACCGGACAATCCAATCCGGCCCGTTGCCAGCGTTCTTTGGAGATAAATTTGCTTCGACCGGCCAGGATCGCCTCGCTCGAAGGGTAGGGCAGGCCGAATTCCCGGGCGATCAATGAGGATAAATACATTGACTCACAGTCAAAACAAGCCACGCCGCTTGGCTTGAGGCCATGACGAGTTAAATGCGCGCGGATTTCCTCAAATACGGTGAGTGGATGCTCCAGGGCAACGAGAATCTCGCTCGACGGATCAGGGCTTTTCTCTTTCCCGCGTAAACGTTCAGCCGGATCGGTCACAAAGATCGCTCGGTGGGGATACCGCCGGTCTATGAAATCGATATAATCCGTGGTGGTCCCTATGACGAGCACACGTTCGAACGAAGGTAGTGGGTAAGTCATCTATAACTATTCCCGGATAAATTGACAGCCAAACACAATGTCATTGATTTAACGCAAGGTTCAGAACTAGTGAAGAAGCCCGCCGCTTATCCGATCAGAAAGCGGTTCGGGGCTATAAAGCGTTATCTAAAGCAGAAAGAGTTTTTCGCACTCTGAAAGGACTGGACATACATATTAGACCTATATGGCATCGCGAAAAGCGGTAATTTTTCGCAAAAACATAGCTATTAGTGATAGACATCTTATTCTTCACCATCGAACTTCAATTTAAGTGGTTTTAAGCTAATGGAAAACGATCGGGTCATTATCCCGGTAATTTGAAATATTGAAATATGAAACAGTATTGAGAATTTTAAAACTCAAATGGGCAAATAAAGTGA
>JADFXS010000529.1:0-2059 GCA_015233515.1 Deltaproteobacteria bacterium
GAAGAGTTTTAAGGCGGGATGCCGGCGGGAGATTGATAGGGAGTCCGCGACAGCTCTACAGGAATGATTTTTTACGCCAGCAAGTAATGGACACTCGTAGCTACTTGCCTTTTTTGAGCAATAGTGGCACTAAAACAGTAAGCCTGAAACTTTGGGTTTCTCGAACCAATAAACCTTCCCACCAAGGGTAGCGCTATGAACAACATCGGCCAAACGTCGGACCAAGCGATTGAATCTAGAATTCTGATTGTCGAGAACGATATCCTCATCGGCGCTGAATTGTCTGCCAGCGTGGAAAAACTGGGTTATACGGTCTGCGGCGTCGCGACCTCCGGTGAAATGGCCATTGAACAGACGGAAAATCAAAGACCCGACCTGGTCTTGATGGATATCGTGCTTAAGGGGGAGATGGATGGTGTGGAAGTCGCCGATCGCCTCCACACATCTTTAGGTATACCGGTCGTTTTTATTATAACCTGGGCCGAAGAAGAGCGCTTAAAGACAGTCACACCCACCATACCCTTCAGATTCATTCTTAAGCCGATCCAAGACCGGGACCTTAAACTTACCATAGAGATGGCGTTGTATGTGGGGAAGGTGGATGCGAAACGCAGGCGGGCTGAAAAAGCGCTGCAAGAGAGCGAAGAAAAGCATCGTCGCCTGTTTGAAACTATGGCTCAGGGCGTGGTTTATCAGGCGGCTGACAGCAAAATTATCTCCGCGAATCCCGCGGCGGAAAGAATCTTGGGGTTGACTCTCGACCAGATGCTGGGAAAAACGTCGACCGACCCGGGCTGGAAGACAATTCGTGAAGACGGCTCGGAATTGCCCGGCGAGGATCACCCCGCAATAGTGGCCTTGCGTACGGGCAAGCCGGTCGACCGTATGGTCCTGGGGGTGTTCAATCCTCGAAAGCAGAGGCATTCTTGGATATCGGTCACTGCCATTCCCCTCTTCCCTCCGGGAGAAACCAGACCTTTTCAAGTGTACACCACATTCGACGATATAACCGAAGAGCGAAAAGCCAGGAAAGAATATGAGACGCTCTTCCGGGAAATGCTGGAAGGTTTCGCCCTGCACGAGATCGTTTGCGATACGCAAGGCGTCCCTGTCGACTACCGCTTCCTGGCCATCAATCCGGCTTTTTCGCGCATGACCGGATTGAAGGCGCAGGATGTTGTGGGCAAGACCGTCCTGGAAGTATTGCCGGGCACTGAACACCACTGGATAGAAACCTACGGGCATGTCGCCTTGACCGGCGAGCCGGCGTTCTTCGAGAACTACGCCGCCGGCCTCGACAAGTACTTCGAAGTCACGGCTTTCCGGCCCACACCGGGCCAGTTTGCCTGCATTTTCTCCGACATAACCAAGCGAAAGCGTGATGAGGCGGAAAAGGATAATTTACATGTCCAGTTGGTCCATGCCTTGAAAATGGAGGCCGTAGGGACGTTAGCAGGTGGTGTGGCCCACGACTTCAACAACCTCCTCCAAGTCATCAACGGCTATGCCCAAATAATGCTTTTGAACAAAAAAAAAGAAAACCCTGATTGTCAAAATCTAAACGCGATTCTGAAAGCCGGAGAAAAAGCGGCGCGTCTGGTCCGCCAGCTTCTTCTCTTCAGCCGTAAAGCGGAAACAGAAAAGATCCCACTCGATCTTAATCATGAATTGGACCAAGCCCGCAAGATGCTGGAACGAACCATTCCCAAAATGATCGATATCGAACTCCATCCCGGCAGTCGACTGTGGGCCATAAAGGCCGATCCGCTCCAAATAGAACAAATTCTGCTGAATTTAGGCACTAACGCCGCCGACGCCATGCCGGAAGGGGGGAAACTTTTTATTGAAACGAAGAACATCAGCCTAAATCACGAATATTCCCCAAACAGCTTCGGCGCCGCCCCCGGCAATTACGTCCTGCTGACTGTCTCGGATACCGGACAAGGCATGGATCAACAGATTTTGGAGCATATTTTCGATCCCTTCTTCACTACCAAGGAAATCGGCAAAGGAACCGGCCTGGGACTGGCCTCGGTTTACGGCATCGTCAAGGGTCATG
>JADFXS010000529.1:2137-2613 GCA_015233515.1 Deltaproteobacteria bacterium
GATATATCTGCCCGCCGTCGAACCAAAGGAAATGCCGTCAGGAAGTTCATCCGAAGAGCAATTACCGATAGGCGGAAAGGAAATCATACTTTTAGTGGACGATGAGGCGTCGATCAGGGACTTCGCGTCCAAGGCGCTCCAGCATTTCGGCTACACGGTTATCACCGCGGATTGTGGCGAAAAGGCGCTGAATTCTTTTATCGCTCAGAGAGACAAGATCGATCTGGTCATTCTTGACATCGGTATGCCCGGCATGGGCGGCCATAGATGTTTATGTGAAATTCTCCAGATTGACCAGACTGCCAAGATAATCATCGCCAGCGGCTATGCAGTCGACGGCCAAGTTAAAAAGTCATTGGAAGCCGGGGCCGCCGAATATGTCGGCAAACCCTATCAGCTGAACGAATTGCTGATCAAAGTGCGGTCTGTTTTGGATGGTAAAAAGTGAGACAAATCCTTGAACGCGCCTTGTAGAC
>JADFXS010000530.1 GCA_015233515.1 Deltaproteobacteria bacterium
GGAAGAGGTCAAGCGGACGGTTGCGATGCCTTTGGATCGCCAGTCGCTCCCCTCCTTGCGTCTCGGCCCTAATTGCCCCCTGGGTCCGATTTCCGATGCGCCAAGAAGGCGGAAATCAAAGAACTGGCAACTTCAGCCAGGGTTCAGAAAACTTTAATAATAATGGGTAAACCCCAGGCTTTGTCGGGGGACCCTCAGAGTTTGACAATTCCGGGAATGTAATAGAGCCTCTGAACCCGGAACCACTTAAAGTTCATGGGTAGGGAGGCTCTAAATGGAAGACAAAGCGAGTTTAAGCCACTCGGTTTGGGAATGCAGGTATCATGTGGTGTGGATACCAAGGTGTAAGCATAAGAAGTCAGAACCTCCGGCAATGCCAGAGGTTCTGACTCATTTCATTAATTTACAGAGAGGAGAGGGTGATTTTTACCGTGACCTTGCCTTGGCCGGCTGCGGGACTGGGTAGAATGATCGCCTTTAGAATAGTCTGGAGGCAAGCTACCGTGGCCTGATCCGTCAAGGTGGAATTCAGGAGTTTGACTTCGATTACATGACCGTTGGATCCGATGATCAAGTCCAATGTTATTTCACCTTTGACATCCACTTGTCGTAATTGCTTGGCTTGGCGTTGGCAATTTACGATGTCGGACAAGCGGGCCTGAAGGATTTTTTCCACTTCGGCCTTAGAGAGATCACCTCGTATTTCTTCAATCGTTATAGGGGATTTCGTCTGGCTCGAAGTATCTTTTTGAGGCCCATCCATTTTTTCCTTGCCGCCGTTTCGGCCGGTAGCTTCTGTTTTCTTGACTTCTCCGGTGGAAGGCATCATCGCCCGCTCTTGTCTCATTCCACCGACCGGAGCTGGGGATGACGTCATAAGCCCGCTGCTTTTAAAGACTTTAGCCTCATCCGCTACGGCCAGATCAGAAACACCATCGGGTAAGGGTAGGGGTTGTTTTACGGTTTCCAGTTGTCCGTCGGCCCGCTTGATTTTATCCACGGCGACAAAGGAAGTGAATTGGGTCATCAAGTTGTATTTCAGGCCTAGTTCCGTGATTTCCTTGACCCGACCTTGATCGTTCACCAAAAGATTCATGTCGGCGATGCGGCGGATCTTATGTCTGGCCCACAGATATCTCAGTCCGGTGTTTTGAGGCGAAAGATTTCCCTGGCTGACAGCGAGACTTTTGGTAAAGTCACCGCCTACGGTTTTTCCCACCACGGTAATCTGACCACCTGGCTGCCCCCGGTATTTTCCAAAGACGATTACGGGACGAAGGGCGAATAAGTCCGGCATTGCTATCGGTTCGACATCATAGGCATCCCAGCCGTCAAACTTGACGCTGACATTCGTCAGGACCGGGCTGGAGACGTACTGCTGGAACTTCGCGGCTTGCTTTTTCCCTTCTTCCGGGTTGATGGCCACAAAAGATTCACCTAAACCAGCCCGAGCCATCCCTTCGATTATGAAACGATTAACGCTGGTTCCCACGCCAAAGGCGAATAAGTTGGCCTGGCCGAGATTTTTTCGGATTAACTCAAAAACTTCCGGTTCCACCATCACAAACCCATCGGTGACCACCACTACGATTCGGGAAACGCCTTCGGTTCGCGGCAAGGCGAGGGCGCGATTCAAGGCCGGCAATATCTCCGTGCCACCGCCGCCTTGTTGACTATCGATAAAGGCGACGGCTTTTTTCTTATTTTCGTCTGAGGCCGGTAAGGATTTGCCTTCCGCCAGGACAGCGGAACCGCCGGAAAATAAAAGCACGTTCATGCGATCCAGCGAACGCAACCCGCCGATTATTTCCCGCATCATCGGCTTGGCGATGGAATCCAAGGGAAAACCATGCATGGACCCGGAAACGTCCACGATGAAAATATATTCTCGGGGAACTATAGTCTCGGCTGGAACCCTGGTCGGAGGTTCCATCATCATCAGAAAAAAGTTTTCTTCCTGTCCGGGGTAAAGGAGCAAGCCGGTCTGAATCTGGTTGCCAGCTAGTTGATATCGCAGGACAAAGTCTTTGGTCGCCGCTTTGGGGTCATCTTGTAAGGAAAGATGAGCTTTGGTTTTTCCATCATACTCCACAGCTACTTGATGGCTTGGACTGGATATCTGGGCGATGGGCAGGCCGGCTTGCAGGTCCAAAGTCAGACCAAAGGTAAATGGCGCGCCCTGCCCGGAATGGAGATAGGGATTTTCCACCCATTTTGTGGTGTCCGCGGCGCCGGCCGCCTTGGTATTGGAATATCTGGGACCGACCACGGTTGGATAGATGAATTCATACACTTGATCTTCCGGCTCCAAGAGTTCCGTGTATTTCATTTCAGTTTTTATTTCGTCGCCCGGCAAAATGTTGGCGACGTTCATTTGAAAGACGTTCGGGCGCTCCTGTTCCAGTAAAGATGCGGTTTTGCCCTCTTTTTTGGCTTGTTCGTAAGTCGCCCTCGCGGCTTGCCGTTCCATGATATCCGCTTCGATAATCCGCGATCCGATGGTCATGCGCATGGCATGGACTGCCGCCCTGGTGGAACCTGGGAAAACGTAGATAGCTTCGAGGTTTTTTTTGCCTTCGTTTTTATAGATCTGGGTAATGCTAACA
>JADFXS010000531.1:0-1480 GCA_015233515.1 Deltaproteobacteria bacterium
TTTACTCGGATGCTGACGGAACCATGATCAGCCGGGGCTTTTTGTCCAGGATCAAAGGCTGAGTGTCCCTGTAATATGGATACATCTTCTTTATATCCCACTCAAATCACCAGGGAGGTCCCCGTGAAATCGAACCGATGGCGCCGCTTGTCCGGCAATAGTCGATCCCGCTGGCTACCTTGTATTATCGCCCTGATTTTAGCGATCTTCTTCTTGTCATCGGCGTACGCCGGCGACGATAACGCCGGCGGAAAACCCATGCCGGCCACCCAAGTCATAAAGTTTATCCCCAAGGTCCCGGCCACGGAACAGAAAGGCGACTGTTGGACCAGTTCCGCCTCCATCGACCGGGCCGATGCCTGGCGCTGTCGGGTCCAAAATTCGATATATGACCCCTGCTTCATCGGCCGGGACGGCAAAACCGTGGTTTGTGACGCTGAGCCGCCCGACGAGAAAGACGCTTTTCGCCTCCGCCTGACCGCGCCTTTGCCCAAATCCACCGGTTCCAAGGAACCGAAAGGGGCGTGGCTGCTGCAGTTGACCGATGGCACCATGTGTCGTTTCGTCACCGGCGCGACCGGCGGGATAAATGATCAGCGCATGAACTATTTCTGCGGCCCCGAAAGCGAAGGCATCGATACCTTGATCGGCGACCCGGTCATCGAGGGAAAGACCTGGACCATTGAAAGATGGCGCGGAAAGACTCTGCCTATGGATGGGAACACCCAGGGCAACCCGCCTAAAAAAGTATACATTATGAAAGCCTGGCAATAGGCTTGAGACTCTCCGCGGCATGTGACTGAAATGAGTTTGATTAACGCGGAGACTATAGTGACACGATGTTTCAACCGGCTCGTCAAAGTAAACAGCTGTTTTAAACTATTTGTGATCGTGAGCATAATCCATTTGTCTGTTATCCAGGCGTTTGGAGATGATCAATGTGATAAAATATTAATATATGGACTTGATATCAAGACTGTAATGCAAAGCTCACAGCTAAAAGAGGCATTTTTTGAGAAACTTTTTTCAATGAATGAACATTATCGACGTGATGCATTTAAGTTTCATTATGTGGGAGAATACGGCGATATCCAACCAGAGTATGGTAGAACAGTCCAAACAATGGAGAGTCACGGCAGTGAGGTTAGAAGCGAAAAACACCAACAACTTGTCGAGAGTCTTTTAGCCGCGTATTTATCGCCGGAAGCAACCTCTGCCTGGCTAAGTTGCATGAGAACGGAATTTGGAATACGAGTGCGTGATAAAAGTCGTTCTGGTCCTGATTTTATTATAATTTTTGAATGGATAGCCCCGGTTGGAAATGTTCCTTTAATATGTAAAACTCCAACGATGATCAATTGTGTTGAGGTAGGAAACAAAATCGAAGGTTGTGAGCTGGCCGACAAAAGCCAAGCAACCGTAAAATTCCGCCAAGTGGATGATAAGAAGCCTTCCCTTGTGGTTTTTAATGGGGTCGACA
>JADFXS010000531.1:1648-2592 GCA_015233515.1 Deltaproteobacteria bacterium
TTAATAAGTTGCCTGATCCCGCGAATAACACCTTCAAGAATCTGGCCCCCTTATGTCGCGGGCTTTTCGCGAACTTCGTGTTTATGCCAAACACTAAAAGTGATATATACAATGAAGCAACATTTAAAATTCCTGGCGGGGCAAGAAAGTTCGTGGCAACCATCGGCTTTTCGCAACCTAAGAATAGTATTTGCGACGTCGCCGCCACATTTAAGGCTTCCGTTGGTCCTGTCCTGTTAAAATCCAAGTACATAAGAGGCAAGTCCGGGATAGGAGGTTCACTCTGTGACGATATCAATATTTTTGAAGTATCAATTCCTCAAAATACTAATGAACCTTTAATATTGGAAACCGGCTTTTGCGATCCACAAAAGGATACTTGCAGTGATGATTGTAATTTATGCACTTGGGTAAACGCACGATTTGAATTCTAACCGGCATTTAATACTCATAACCCGCCGCTCGGCACGGCCAGGCACTTCTAATCATCCCTGGCCCTATAGGTCCGCACCTTTAAACGTTCCCCGTCGGTTTGCAGAAACACGGCGCCGTGGCGGTCGGTCCGGTAGACCTGGGCGCCGATTCGGCGGACACGAGCCAATGTTTCCGAGCTGGGAAATCCGAATCGATTCTCCTGACCCGCCGAAAAAACTACGATCTCGGGCCGGACCATTTCTAAAAAGGCCTTGGTGCAGGAATGAGCGCTGCCATGATGGGGCGCCACTAGAACATCGGCCTTCAGACTTGGACCGTACATCTTGATCAGCCTCTCTTCTCCCTCCGCCTCCAGGTCCCCGGGGAAGATGAAAGCCTTGGCCCCCATTTCCAACCGGAGAACCAGGGAATAGTTGTTATCCTGGTGAGAGGAAACCGGATCGCCTTCATTTTGACCCGTCTTCAACAGGTGCAATCGCACAAGTGACAATTTTCAAATAAAATCAAGG
>JADFXS010000532.1 GCA_015233515.1 Deltaproteobacteria bacterium
AACGGGTCGGGCGCTTTTATCCGATTAACGCAGTCGGCGGGCATGAGCTTCCGGCCAGCCAAGATCCATTATTTTCCTTATGGTTACGTGATTGTCATAAGGAACAAAGCGGATTTCCAGAAGGCGTTGACTATCGTCCCAAATGACATACTTGGCGTTCTTATTGCTATCCCGTGGTTGGCCGACGCTGCCGACGTTGATGAGATATTGTTTTCCGACGGCCAGTTCCACGGTCCCGGATTGCGGTCGATGTCTGGAGATGTTTTCCCCATCATACTCGATGATTTCCAGAAGGTGAGTGTGCCCTAGAAAGCATATTTCCTTGTCCATATTCCGAAAGGTCCAGATCAGTTCCGGTTCGGTGGTTTCAGAGAGATAAACTATGGGTGAGTCCGGTGGAAAGCCGTGAACGCAGATGGTTTTGTCAAAGATGATATTCAGAGGTAAATGACGACAATATTCAATTATTTCCGTAGTTAAGCATCTGGCGGTGAGGAGCAGCGAGCGTTTGGCCAATCCAGATAGTAAGGAACGACGATGGCTAATTCATGGTTGCCCATGACCGAGGGAATGTTCAGGTCCATGACCAGGTTGTTCACGGCTTCCGGGTCCGGTCCGTATCCTATGTTGTCCCCCAGACTGATGATTTTGTCCACGCCGACTTGAGCGATGTCGGCCAGGACTTCCCGGAAGGCTTCCAGATTGCCGTGAATGTCCGAAATGAGGGCTAATCGCATTTATTGGTCCCTTGATGAGCGATCAGCCCAGAGGTAACAAGTAATCAGCCAGGCGACTGGAAGTCTTACGTAAGGACAGGCTGAGGATGCGGGCCAGGCCCTTGAGTATCTTTATCCCTATTCGGGGATATTCTTCCACGATGGTATTAAAATTTTCCCGGGACAAGGTTACCAGTATGGCATTGCTCTTGGCCCGAATCGAAGCCGACCTCGGAAAGTTGTCCAATATGGACATTTCCCCTATGGACCGGCCTTTGCCCAGAATGGAGATCGGGACATGGTGCCCGGCTTCGCTGGTTTTTATCACTTCCAACTTGCCGTCCACCACGAAACAGACATAGTCGCCGCGATCGCCTTCCTGGAAAATGACTTCTCCTTGCTTGACTTTCACCAGATTAGTGTATTTTACCGTCAAACTCAACTCGTGTGGGTCGAGACTGTCAAAAATAGGGATGGTGATGAGGATATCCATCATCGTATTTGTGTAATGGCTTGCCTCACCTTTGACGCCCTTCAATAATCGACCTCCCTAACCATTTACCCATCTTTTGTCTTTTATAATACATTCCACCCCGCCTGACTTTATCTTCCGGCAACGTGGGCAGTTTAGGCGGATTGTTGACACTTAAACGGGGTAACTGCCATCTAGCCGGCAGTCATCTTCTGGATCCGGAAACCGGCCAATACAATTTTTCTTATATAAAAAAACACTTAGCCGGATTTCCGGTCCGTTTGGTCAACCTGGTGACCAGGGAACAGGGTTTTTTAGCCCTGCCCGGCAATCCTAAAAATATTTTAACCTTTAACGACCTGACTCGTCCGGATGTGACTTTTATCAACCGCCAGGCCGGGTCAGGGACAAGGATTCTGCTGGACTATAATTTGAAACTGCTCGGTCTGGATGGGAAAAACATTCAAGGTTACCGTTCTGAAGAATACACGCACATGGCCGTAGCCGTAGCTGTCTTATCCGGTCGAGCGGACGTGGGCCTGGCCGTGTATTCATCGGCAAAAGCCCTGGGTTTGGGCTTCGTGCCGGTGACCACCGAACGATATGACCTGGTCATACCTGAAGGTTTTTGGTTCGACGACCGCATCCAAACCCTGCTGGACGTCGTCCGGTCCGACGAATTTAAAGCCTCGGTCCTGCGCCTGGGCGGCTATGGCGTAACCCAGACCGGGGAATTGTTGTGGGCCGATAAAAAAGCACAAATTGAGGTCCGCTCATGACCGGAAATTCCGTCCCCATAATCTTGCTCGTCGGCCGTTCAAACGCCGGCAAAACCACTCTTTTGGAAAAACTGCTGCCCGAACTTCGACGGCTGGATTTGAAAATAGGCACGATCAAGCATGATGTTCACGGCTTTGATATCGATCATCCCGGTAAGGACAGTTACAGACACAAAAAAGCCGGAGCCGCCATAAGCCTCATATCGTCGCCGAACAAACTGGCCGTGGTGGCGGATACCGACCATGACCATTCCCTGGATGAACTGGTCAAATATTTCGCGGGAGTGGACCTCATCGTTACCGAAGGCTATAAGCGGGAAAATAAACCCAAAGTGGAAATATTCAGACCGGAAGCCCATCCGGAACCGCTATGCACGAATGATCCTAACCTGGTGGCCGTGGTGACCGACGCGGATATTGACTTGGGCGTCCCCAAATTCGGTTTGGAACAGACTAGGGATCTGGCCAAGTTTTTAAAAGACAAGTTGAAGCTTCCAGCGGCAAGTTGCCAAGCACCTTCGTCATGTAAGGAATAATAACCGCCGGCCAATCCCCAAAGCAAGCCATAATCCACCACTTGCGGGAATCGAGGCACGTAACTCCTGGCTGCAACGCTCGTTTCC
>JADFXS010000533.1 GCA_015233515.1 Deltaproteobacteria bacterium
GACTACGCCAAGGGCAACCGGATCGGGTATCTTAGCGGAGATTCCGAGACGGAAAGGAAAATCGTATCTTTTTATAATATGCGTTTCTTCGATGGCAAGATGAGGATGTATCTTGTCAAAACTTTCGAGGAGTTTAAAAATGAATTCTTGCGCGCCCAGGATGAGGTGGATATGCTATTTATTTATAACCATGCCGGGATTAAGGAATGGGACGCCGAGGCGGCGAAAAAATTTCTGGCGCAACACACTAAGATTCCCACTGGTGCTCATACTAGCTTCATGGTTCCGTTCGTCATGTTCAACGTATCCAAATATGCCGAAGAGCAAGGCTCTTACGCCGCCCGAACCGTGCTGAAGATTCTGGACGGCGCCAAACCCTCGGACATACCTCTCACCACCAACAAACGCAGCAAATTGACGGTCAATCTGAAGATGGCCAAAGCAGCCGGCATTGTAGTCCCGATCTCGGTCCTTAAGAGAGCCGTGGTGGTCGGCCAAGAGTCCCTCGATTAGCCGCGATACACCAGTTTTCTCCATTTTTCGTCCCGCGTAAGGGAATGCGGTGGCATGAAACTTAAATACAAAATAAATCTGGTGCCCTTGAGCATTCTGATCGCCGTGGCCTGCGCCATTGCCGCCGCCGGCGTGGCGGCCATTAATGACGTCACTTATGATTTGAACCGGAAGCTCATGTCCAAGGAGGTCGATAACCTGGTCGCCAATGTCCAGGCGGCTCACCAAGTGCTGAAGAATAGCGGGGTGGCCGGCGTGGATAGCTATGTGCGGAAAACCCAGGATGACTTATTGTTGGAATTCCGTCAATACAGATTCGAGACCACCGGCCGGCTCATGGTGGCGCGGAAACTTGACGCCGAGCTGTTATACGACCCCTTTCCCTGGGGGCAGTCCATCAGACCCGAAAATTTGGCTGAGATGATTCGAAGCGGCAAGGGGACGGCGACATATGTTTGTGGAGGCAAGGCACGCTTTTTCTGCTTTGATACTTATCCGGAATGGCAATGCCTGATCATTCTCTCGGTCACTACCGAGGAGATGCTCGAAGGACGGACCGGGTTCCTGGCGAATGTGATGGCTATCATGCTGGTCAGCCTGGTCCTGGGCAGCGCGCTGTTTTTATTTTTTACCAGTAGACTGGTCAGACCGATTCTCCAACTGGCGGCGGCCGCGACTCGCGTCAGCCGCGGAGAGTGGGAGGTAGAGCTACCGGTTTCAGAGGAAAAAGACGAAGTTGCACAGCTGACCAGATCTTTTCGAGACATGTCGGTGAAGTTGGCGGCCACTTATCGAAATCTTCAAGAAAACCTGGAGACCGTGGAACGCTCTCAGGAAGCCCTGGCGGCTGAAAAGGAGCGCCTGGCGGTGACCCTGAGCAGTATCGGGGATGGGGTAATCACCACCGACGTTGAAGGCCGGATCGTCTTGATCAACAAAGTGGCCGAAACTCTAACCGGTTGGAACAGGGAAGAGGCCATCGGCCGGCCGCTGGAAGAAATCTTCCATATTATCAATGAAAAAACCGGTATTCGCTGCGCCAATCCCGTGGAGCAGGTCATCAAGTCTCATGGGGTGGTCGGTTTGACCGACGATCAGACCATACTGCTCGGTCGCGATGGTGTGGAACGGGCTATCGCGGATAGCGGCGCACCCATCTTCGACCGCGAGAGCAAGATCATCGGTGCGGTTCTGGTTTTTCGAAATATCACCGAAAAACGGAAAATGCAGGAGGAGCTTTTACGAGCCCAAAAGCTTGAGTCCGTAGGAATTCTGGCCGGTGGGCTGGCCCATGATTTTAATAACATTCTGACCGTGATTCTCGGGAATGCTTCGCTGATCAAGTTATATATGAAACCGACCGGCCAGGCGCTCAAGAAATTGACGGAAATAGAAACAGCTTCCTTGAAAGCCAAAGGTCTTACCCAGCAACTACTGACCTTTTCCAAGGGCGGCGCGCCGGTAAAAAAGACCATGGTCATCTCCCAACTCCTGAAAGGTTATGCCTCGTTTGCTTTGACCGGGGCGAAAACCCGGTGCGAATTCGATATCCCGGACGATCTCTGGCTGTCGGAAGTCGATGAGGGGCAGATCAGCCAGGTCATCCACAATCTCATCAGCAACGCCGATCAAGCGATGCCGGAAGGTGGAATCATCGGCGTACATGCCGAAAATCTAATTGTGGACAAAATGCAGGCCTGGCCGCTTGAGCCGGGGAAATATATCAAAATATCCATTCACGACCAAGGGGTCGGCATACCGGAAGAATCCATCTCCAAAGTGTTTGATCCCTATTTTACGACGAAATCCACCGGAAGCGGCCTGGGCCTGACCACTGCTTACGCCATTATCACCAAGCACAAGGGACTTTTGACCGTTGAATCCAAACCAGGCTCCGGGACAACTTTTCATCTCTTTCTGCCCGCCTCGGACAAGGAAAAAGCCGAAGAGGCGGACCTGAAGGAAATTCCGGTTGCCGGCAAAGGGAAAATACTCGTGATGGACGATGATGAAAGCGTGCGGGAACTGGTCGGTGATATTCTCCATCATCTGGGTTATGAAGCCGCATTTGCCC
>JADFXS010000534.1 GCA_015233515.1 Deltaproteobacteria bacterium
GTTTTCCGCCGGATGGCCGATAACCACCGGCGGTTCATGTTGCACGGCATTGAAGCCGGCCACGGCCTGGTCGATCAGTTCGTCCCCATTGTGAGATCGGCCCGCCGAATCCACCTGCGACCCGCCGCGAAAAATTTCAATCCAATCATCGAATCCAACAAATTTCATTTTGACCACCACTTCCTTTTGTCATTTGACCGCAGGGAGAAATCTCAATTAGAGATTTCTCTTCGCGGCTCGCGCCGCTCATCGAAATGACAGAACTATGTGACCAATTTTCCCGCTCAAAGAAACGCCCGCTTGCTGTCATTTCGGCCGAAGGGAGAAATCTCCGTTGTTTTCAAAATCCACCAGGATCGTTTATTTCTTGTTGCCCTATAGATTACTATGGCTTGACCGCGATCGTTGATCCTGGGGCATCCTGGCGCGCCCAACGATAAAAAATCGCCCTTACGCTAAATAGTCTCTGACCGCCGCCTTGATTTCGTTCCAATCCTCGGACTGGACCATCAAGAACGGCCGGGGCGGGATATCGCCCCAGGGGATCGCCTGGGTTCGCTCGCGCATATAGAGCACACCCGAGGCAACCTTGATTTTACGTCCCTTGGCCGTGGTCCGATATTGATCCCGGCCCGG
This sequence comes from Deltaproteobacteria bacterium, assembly GCA_015233515.1. The sequence goes on from JADFXS010000534.1 coordinate 637, forward strand.
ACTTTTTTGTGCCCTCGCCGGGATAGTGACTCTGCCGAACGCCCCTTTTTTCGCGCCGTATTGCATGGTCCCGGCATAGATCATATTAGTGCCTACCGTAACCTGGTCCGGCCCGGTTACCCGAGGAATGATCGACCGGATCAGATGACCCGTGTCTCTCAGTATCGGCGTGGCGCCGCCGCCCTTTTTCACACGCCGTTTGATTCGGCTCTCTTTCAGTGGCGCCCAAGGCGTCGGCCGCCCTTGACTCTGGAAATTTCTGATCACACTCCGCTGCACTATCCAGCCGATATCCGTCAATACCGGCCGCATATCCGCCAGGCGCTGCCTGAGTTCAGACAGCAGGGGCGCGATATCGCCGCGAGTTTCGACTATGATGGTCGGAGCGGTCATATACTCAAGTCTTCATCCGGATCGACGGGCGGCCAGGGTTTGGCCAGATAAGTCAAGCCGTTGTCTCCCGGATAGGGCTGGTCATGATTGTTACGGCCGCTCAAAATTTCTTCGGGAATACCTGCAGGAAATGCCTCACAAGTATTGTCGTTATGGAATCGCTCGCAATATTTGCAAGACGACACAAACGCATCTATCGGCATATCATCCTCATTTCAGAGGCCATTTCGGCCCTTGATATTTTTTGTATATGTCCATGATTTCCGGCGAATATATTTTTCCGGACATCATACCAGTCAATATTTCCGCTACCGCTTCGACCGGATCCACAGCCGCATATCTGCTGATTTCCGCTCGCAAAATATCTCGTTCTTCCTGCGTCAAGCCCTGCTTCGCCAATTGACCAAGCGGACCAATCAGAGAATTTTGTTTTTTATGTGCCAATTCATGCCAGATAATATGTTCATATCTTCCGGTCGAAAACAGATTCTGGTCATGGCATTGTTCGGTTTCTCCTCGAATATCACGCCATATTCGATTATTGGGATTGAATATCAGCGTATCGTCACTGTTACGATATGCCGCCGGCCACGACTGATGCGACTTGAACTGAATGTCGGAAACAATGATATTCGCCGGCAGTTCAAACCCACGATTGACGGCATCGACAATCGTATCCTTGACATATTTGGCTATGGGATAATTGTCGGCAAAGTCGACATTTTTGACTCCGAGTTTATCAACTATCTGCTTTTCCAGCGTCTTGATTTTAGCCGACAATTCCGGACTGATCGGCGATGATTTAACCGGCGGCGCCGGAGTGTTCGGAACGTCGATCCCGGCTTCATACTGCCCCACTAACTCCGGATCGTATTTCGTAAGTTCCGGCTTCCACGATTCAAACCCGGCCGCGCCCGGGTTGTAATCCCAGCCCTCATCCGGCGCGCCGGCATATTTGCTGGCGTCCTCGACCTTGAGGCCGCGCGCCTGCACTTCTCGGTCCGTCAAGCTGCTCAGAAAACAGCGACATCGGAAACCGTTGGGCGGCGCGATCATCGCCAGCCCGGGATCGTCCAGCCGGAAAACCTTACTGTGCAAAGCGCGATGAGCCGGCCGTGTCCGGCCATCATCCACACCGTCATACTCGACATATGGCCGCGTGGTTGCTGTATCCTGAAATTGTTTCCACCGGCCCACAGCCGTGGCTACATTGATGTTGGTATCGTAGATGGTGCCCAGCCTGGACATTGTCAAACGTTTGCGCACTTCGCCGTCCGGCAGAGTAATAGCCGGCTTTTCTCCCGGCTCCGCCCACCATCCGGCCTCTTGAAGGCGCGGCTTCAAATCCTTTTGAAACTGCCGGAGCGTCGTACCCTGGGCCAGAGCCTGGTCCACGTAGCCTTTGATGTCCCGGACCACGTCCATCGCCGTGACGCGGGCAACCGTAAAAGCGTGCGCGTGTGATTTCTGCCACAGATCGCGCCAGGAATCCGGTGACAGAGCGAAACCCTTTAGCTGAGCGTATTTCACGGCGTCGCTAAATGGACTATCAAACG
>JADFXS010000052.1 GCA_015233515.1 Deltaproteobacteria bacterium
TCTGGAAATTGCCAAGGAAGTATGCGAACGACTGAATCTTCCATATTCCAGGGCGATCCCGGTTTCAGGGCTGACCTTGGCCATGATGAAGAGGTTGGAACTCGCCCGAGCACTTGCCACCCAGCCCGTATTGCTCCTTCTCGACGAGATGATGGCCGGACTTAACCAAAAGGAGACGGTAGAGATTATCGACGTGGTTCGCAACATACAAACCAGCGGGGTCACGGTGCTGCTGATCGAACATGTGATGCAGGCCGTGATGAGCCTCTCGGACCGCATCGTGGTCTTGAGCTTCGGTCAGAAGATCGCCGAGGGAAAACCAGCGGCTATAGTTCGCGATCCAAGAGTTGTTGACGCATATTTGGGAGGCCAGTCGAATGCTTGAAATCATCGACATCCAGGCTAACTATGGAGGCTTTACCGCTCTTTCGGGCGTGAGTATCGAGGTGCGGCCGCACAAGGTCGTCGGCGTGGTGGGGGCCAACGGCTCCGGAAAGACCACCCTCTTGCACGTCATTGCCGGGTTGCTCAAACCTACAATGGGAATTGTTCGCTTCAATGGGGAAAGAATCGATACGCAGGATGCCTTTAACATAGTCGACTCGGCACTAAGTCTCGTGCCTGAGGGACGCCGGCTGTTTCCATTTATGACCGTCCGGGAGAATCTCCAAGTGGGATCGACAATCCTGAGAGCCAGGAAACGACGCGCGGAAACGATGGTCCGGATGTTAGAATTTTTTCCAGTGTTGGCCCAGAGACAGAATCAGCTTGCGGGCACGCTAAGCGGAGGCGAGCAACAGATGCTGGCGGTGGCCCGGGCATTGATGTCTTGCCCGACGCTCATTATGCTCGATGAGCCATCCCTGGGTCTCGCCCCTATGGTGGCCCGCGAGATCTACAACCGGATCCTTACCCTATCCAAGCAGGAGATGACGATCCTCCTTGTGGAGCAAAACGTTACTGAATGCCTCAACCTGGCTCATAGGGCGTACGTCCTGGAAAACGGACGAGTGATTCTCAGTGGGGCAGGACAGGAATTGCTTGGTACCGAGCACGTCAGACGTGCTTATCTCGGGTTGTGAAACTTGCGGCGCCTAGGTATTAAGTATCGCAAACCACTACGCTCCAGCCGGTTACGCCCGCCCGATTGCCAAACAGTGGATATCAACAATATTTTGACTGCTTTCGTGATAAACATAGGAGGATTATCATGGCTATACGCAATATTAAAGAAGCCAGGCCGGTGACCGAACAGGACACCATGCAATTGCAGGAATCGGTCGCGGCCATTTTGAAAAAAGTCAGGGACGAAGGCGACGCCGCGCTTCGTTTCTATGCAAAAAAATTCGACAATTATGAAAAGCCGTTCCGGGTTTCCAGGGAAGAAGCGGCCAAAGCCCAGGAGATGCTGCCGCCCCAGGTGATTGAGGAACTCGACTTCGCCATCAGTCAAGTCACGGCTTTTGCCATGGAACAACGGGCCTGTATAAAGGATTCGGAAAAGGAATATTTCCCCGGGTTTTCCATGGGTCACCGGGTCCTGCCGGTGGGGTCCTGCGGCTGCTACGTGCCCGCCGGCCGGTATCCCTGCCTGACTTCGGCGGTGATGGCGGTAATTCCCGCCAAAGTGGCAGGCGTCAAACGGATCGTGGTCTGTTCCCCTCCCAGCCGGGTCGGGGGCATCAACCCCGGCATCCTTTATACTTTATACAAGATGGAAGTGGAGGAAATTTACTGCCTGGGCGGACCCCAGGCCATCGGAGCGCTGGCGTACGGGACCGAAACCATCAAGCCCGTGGACATGATCGCCGGGCCGGGCAACAAATATGTCCAGGAAGCCAAACGCCAGGTTTTTGGGCATTGCGGCATTGATTTCCTGGCCGGACCCAGCGAAGTCTTGGTCCTGGCCGACGATACCGCGCGGCCGGACTGGGTGGCGGCGGACCTGCTGGCCCAGGCCGAACACGATCCCAACGCCCGAGCCGCTTTGGTGACCAATTCCGAATCCGTGGCCAAGGGCGTTCTGGAAGAGATCGAAAAGCAACTGAAGGTCCTCGAGACCGAGGAAGTGGCCCGGGCCTCTTGGGAAGTCAAAGGCGAAGCGGTTTTGTGCGACACCCTGGACGAGTGCATCGCCTGGGCCAACGAATACTCTCCGGAGCACCTGGAAATCCACTGCCGTCAGCCTCGCGAAATAATGACCAAACTGGAAAACTACGGTTCGCTCTTTTTGGGCGAGCTGACCGCCGAGGTTTACGCCGACAAAATTTCCGGCACCAACCATATTCTGCCCACCGGCCGTTGCGCCCGTTATACCGGCGGACTCTGGGTCGGTATGTTCCTGAAAGTCATCACCCACCAGTCAGCGGACCTCAAGGCGTCCCTTAAACTGGCCAAATATGCTGAAGACCAGGCCATCTTTGAAAAGATGGACGCCCACCGCCAAGCGGCGACCATTCGGATTTCCCAGCTTTCCCGATAGACCCTCGAGCAGCTCTACTGGTCCGGTAGCCCGATATCTATCGATACCGGACCAGTGATTGGTACGGGAAGTTCACCCTGGAGTTCGCACCAAAGCGTCGGCCTAACCATGCTAAACTAAATAGATTTTCGGTTTGACCTCCGACAGCGCTAATGTTCGCTTGATAATGTCTTCCCACAACCAAGACTCCTTACTCATCGGTCAAATCATGGACTACATAATTGGGCCATATCAAATGATAGCGGCGCCTGATACCTATTGACGTTTATTTGACAAGTTTTTCCTCATACTTAAGATCAAAGTAATGCGGTGACTATAAAATCATCATTCGTTTTTTGCTAGTCTGCTAAATATATTGATATCGGGGCCTGGCTGGCGGTGAATTACGAGCACATCTCGGGTTTGACAAAGGGGAATGAAAGCGATACGTTTTGGGGCGCGATAAGCTTTGGCTGGGTTCTAATGGTCCATTGTTTGTAAGTATTTGGAAAATGGATGCCGAACCTGATAACCTGAGGAGAGTGCACACCAGTCATGCCGATCCACTGCCGCGGAAATTTTTTCTTGTTTTTCATGTTTTTTGTTTTGGGGATATTATCCATAAACACTATCTCTTTTGCCCAGTCGCCCATGACTTTGGTCGGTCAATGGGGTTTCAGCAATCAGAACATCGAGGTCTTCGCCGAGTTTTTTCCGGATGGGACTTTTCAACATGCCATGATTTCAGGCGAGAATGAGGAATTGAACGTCGGGAATTACCAGTTTGACGGTCAGGTTTTGACGCTGATAACCGAAGGTTCTTTTGTCCCGCTGCGGCTGCCCTGTCGTCTGACCAGCGCCGACACTCTGACCGTCCAGGATCCCGCGCTGGGGCAGATGGTTATGCGTAGGCTCGGCGCTGACGAACCTGGCAACACCGCCAACATGCCGACTCAACCCATGGCCAATGCGCCATCGCCACCGGCCGTGGTCGATCCGGCCCAGCCCTCGATGGTCGACCCTAATCAGTCGGCCATGACCGTTCCAGGTCAATCCAAGATGACGGCTCCAGGTCAGTCGATGACGACACCCCCGGCGGCAACGACGACCGCGCCGGCCAAGGCAACAGCTCAACCTTCAACTGCTCCTCCGGCCGCGACAACAACGCCGCCAGCAACAGCATCGACGGCGCCGGCCACCGCTCCGGCCACGCCAAGTCTTCAAACCGAACCAACCGGCAAACGCCCCACGGTTTTTATGAGGAGAGTCTGGGAGCAGAACGAGAAGGCTTTTACTTATCTGTTGCCTCAAGGCTGGAAGACGGTAGGGGGGATATTCAACGTCGACCCTCTCAAGGTTAACGGACCAGGCAATACCATCAGCCCCAAGCTGGACTTGACGGTAAAATCCGATGAGCAAGGTACGATCCTGTTCCGCTGGGCGCCTGGCTGGAACTATGCCGACCTGAGTCTTTCCCCGTCCGGCTGGAGCCTTTTCAGGCCCGGACAATATTATCAAGGGATGCTCTGCCGGGTTACGCCCACGTCGATGGAATTCCTGACCGGCTTTTTTAAGGAAGCTCATCCTGGCGCTTCCGATGTTCGGGTCGTCACTCAGGATTCCATGCCCGAGGTCGTGAAAGCCTATGAGGAAAAAAGCGCCGAAGTAAACGCCAAAATACGGCAACTGGGGTTAAAACCAATTCAATTTAGTGCGTTGGCCGTGGTGGTCGAATACACGGAAAAAAGCGTCAAGTTTCGTGAGGTCCTCTTCACCACCATAGCGGACAATCGCAGTGCGGCTTTTATGTGGTCAAACGGGGATACGCTGCAATTCCGCGCGCCGCTCGATCAGTTTGATCAGTGGAAACCAGTGTTTGACACCATTCGCCTCAGCCGGCAAATGAATCCGGAATGGTTGCGGGCCGTGGCCATCCATTCCGGACAAAGAGCCGAGGAGGCCTGGAATACGCAGCAGTATATCAACAAGGTATCCAACGAAATCGTGGAACATCGCCGCCGGACCAATGCTGAGATCAACCACCAGAATTATCTTTTAATCTCGGGACAGGACGAGTACCGAAATCCATTCACCGGGCAGATCGAACAGGATACGTCCCAGTGGCGGTATCGCTGGGTCAACAACGAAGGGGATGTGCTATATACCGACGAAAATAGCTACGATCCAAATCGACATGAGGAATATAACACCCGTGAATGGAAGCGGACAGAGGCGAAATAAAGCCGACATTGAAAATTCGGCGTGCATGGCATCCGGCGTTTGTCCGCGTCTATTTTAGATTCCGCCGGAATTGAGCTGACTATCATCATAGCCCATTCTGCGCCACAGGAATTCAAGCACAACTGCGGGTTATCTGCAGAGTCTTCGCGAGGTCAAAGTCGTGGTCAAAGAAGTACGTTTACCGGTGATTTGAATAGCAGCCTTGCCCGCGGAGAACGGGTGCGCCCAGTCAAAGGCATAATAGGTCATGTATTTATAAGCAGAATGCCAACGCCTTGCCCATGAACGAGCTTTAATATTAAACCATGAAGACCAGAAATCCATCAGGAGCCTTTCTCATAATAATAGGTTACGCCCCGGCTCCTGAGCATCGGATGGCAAAGGCTTTGGTTTCCTTATCAGAACGATACCTAGGATGACTAACGGTAAAACACTCAAAATGATTGCAAACAGACTGAGAAACGAAAGAAAGGGGAAAAGGAGTAATCCAATCAGGCTGCCGATCAACGGGGTCCATTTTTTGGTAATAAAAGCGAGCAAGGCTAGACCAAGGAAGATGAGCCCGCTCAATTTTACCAAGATTGTCAAGGAATTAAAAAAGGCGGATAGAAAGGGGAAAGTGCCGTAATACTGATCATGCAGATCGACGTTAGCCAGATAGACCGCCCCATACATGGTGGCGAAATGGGCCAGAGTCAGGGTCGCGGCCCAAAGCAAGGCCCAGGACCAAATGCCTTTCTTCAGCATTGGTAATCTATCGTTAAGTCCGACCATGGACTGACTCCTGAAAGGTCCGGGCTTGGCCGTTTCAGCCTAGAAAATATCAGCGAGCGCATTCCCCGTAGCTTTCCGCGGGGAGCTTTAATTGAACGGCTGTTCTATCGGCCTCCATCCCGGATAGTAAATCGGATACGGTTTGCTTTTTCATGGGCGAACCGGGATGACCCCGGTTTCCATATCCGGATGGGGCTTTTGTTCAAGGGGATAATATAAAACTCCTCAAGTGAAAAATGCCGTCGTGCTCAAGCCCAGTCCAGTTACCAAAACAGATATCAGCTTCTTTTAGTTGCCTCGGTAGACTCGCGCGGATGTAGCGAGCCGCTGCCGAGAAGTGTTGCCGGGCGTGGCCACGCTCCAAGTCGGATCAAAAACAACCACCTGCCCGCCTGCGCTACCGCAACCGGGGCGGCACTTGCCCTGGCGCAGGCAAATTTCATATAGAAAGGCCCGTGTGGCCAAGTCAGTGACCTGTGAGGCCCCGAGGGCTTTCAGCGCGTAATCCAGGTGCGCTAAATCTATCGGGTTTCCAGCGGAACCAGAGCCCGTCGCCAGGAATTTATGGGTTGTGACGAAATTTTCCGCCCATTGGTAGCGCTGGGGTAAATCAGCAAAAGGGGAGGTTTCCGGCTTGCCATTCCCTGAAGGCCAACCGACCAAAGTCCAACCTCGGCCATCCTGAGAAAAGCCGCGTCCCGTTCGGGTCGATATCTTGACCGAACCGAAAGCGCAAGCTTTTATATTTCCGTCTCCGGGAACAGGAGTGTCAGTGCCGGTATATTGAATTTGGATGCGGTTGCCTTGTTGGTCCTCGATAAGGATGACTCGCCCCTGGTTGTCCCGCTCGATACGAAGGCATTCCGGCACGTATGCGTCAATGGCGGTCCGGGAATAATTGCTTGGAAAATACCTAACGAAATACCCATCGGGATGATAGGACCATCGGCCTTCCGGCGTTTTGCGGGAGCCTAGTCCCCATGGCGCCGCGCCGGCTAACACCGCTACTCTTTCAATGTTGGCGTAAGCGGCCTGACCGGTGGACAATAAACCTCGAACTTGGCTCTCGGCTTCCATGATTCGGAAGACTTCAGGAGGCAGGCTGCTTTGAGCCAATTTTCCCGCGGCCTCCTCGATATAAACGTCGTTGAGCATGGCCAGTTCCGTCGGGGTAAGCAGCTTGGAGGCGTTGCTGATCATGCTGACATCCATGCTGGAAATTTTAGTCTTGGAAATGATGGCCCAAATCAGGATTTGAATTTCATGCTGGTCGATTGCGGGGTAATTCACCGAACGTTGAAGAATATTCCGGACGATCTCGGCACGGCTTCCTTTCAGCGGGGCATAGATGTAACCATCGCCCCCGCCGGGAGCGTAAGTTCCGGCGTGCAGGCAATAGCTTTGAGCGACCATGCTGTAGAAACCGGATCGTTCCAAGCGGAACCCGCCGCTGGCCGTGTCACGGGGTTGGGAAGCTAATGAGACGGTTTGTAACGGTTTAAAGCCATCAAGACTGGGGATTTCGGTGACCGCATCCTCGAGGCTGGTGCTGATCGGGGTCCGCTGCACCGCACCGGTCAGGCTCGATAATCCGGGAATTTTGAATCCCTTCATCTGATCGCACTGGGTCAAGAATAGAAGGGCGGCCAAAGACATGACGATAGATATGCATTTTTTTATAATGGGCAGCATGAGCTTCACTTCCTTAGTTTTGGGTTCCGTGGCACTACCACATACCCTTGGTTTCCCTCTTTACGACACAGATAGGGCTTTTTGAATGCCTTATGTCAGGATGGTTGTTGGGGACCGTTGGCAAGAGACGATTGGCCAAATTCCTTTGTCCAATTATCTTAAGATGTTTATTTGTAAGTTTTTTGCAGGTTAAGATATGCGCCAGGATGTTTCCGCTATTAGGACCATCAAGATCAGCGTTCAGATTTCCATCATCCATGATACCGGGCGCCGCCTCACTTCCGCATTGATTTTTAACTTAAATCAGATGGCAAAATCGTTAGTTCCGTATTTAAACCCTCCGACCGCGTCTTGCTCATCTTGGCCAAGCTTTGGGCTGTTTCATTTGAGTCGGCTTAAAACTATTTCCTTATTAGTTAACAGTAACAGCAAAAGGATAAATTCGCAACTGACTGGGACAGTAGATGGATGGCAAGGTGTACCGGATGCATACCTAATTCGCCCCGCCGAAAGAGCCTCGCCCAATGCCTTGGACTATGCCTGTCAAGCCGGCTGAATCCGCCTTGAGGCGTATTGAAATATCGCCAATATTTCGCCGGCTGGCTAGCGCGGGGGCCTCTTCAGGAAGCAGTCCATCTTTAGTTGTCCGGTCAGGTCATTTATCCAAAAGAAGCGTCACGCGCCGATTTTTGGCCATGGCCTCCATGGTTTTAGCCGGGTCGAGGGGCCGGCGGTCGCCATACGCCAAGATACTGATCCGGCCGGCGTCGATCTGGAAGCGTTCGGTCAAAGCCTGTTTTACCGCCTTGGCCCGGGCTTCGGATAAACAAATATTATCACCGCAAACCTGTCCGGGGCTGACCGTTATCTGCTTGCCGATGGGTGCCGAGTCGGTATGGCCTTCCAAAATTACCTTCATGTCTGAATGGTCGCGGAGAATCTGGCTGACGACTTTGATCTGATCATAGGCTTCCGGTTTCAGAACCGCGGTTCCGGTTTCAAAAGTCACGCTGCGGAGGATGAATTCGATGGCCGGCAGCTTGAGGTCGCAAAGGAAAAAGCGGCGGTTGGTTTCCGAGAAGACCTTGTCCAGAAGCAGCCGGTTTTCCAGGTTACGAGGGTCGGCCGCCGGCCCGCTGACCTCGACTCGTAAAGCGTCGTTACTGCCTTTGTATAGATCGCAAACCTGGGCGAAGGTCTGCGCGGCTTTGATTCTGGCTTCCTCATCGGTGCGGTCGACCAGGTAGGCCTTGAGGTAGGCATCCAGGGCAAAGCCGAGGAGTTTCCGTTCCAGATATAATTCCCCTAGTCCGAAGTAGGGGGTGCCATATTCCGGGTGGAGGCGGATAACCTCCTTATACCTTTTCTCGGCCTCGTCAAGCTGTCCCAATTGATGAAAGGCATGGCCCAGGTTGGCGCAAATCTGAGGGTAGTTCCGGCAGATGTCCGGGCACATGGTCAGGGCTTCCTGATAATCGTTCCTGGCCTTTTCCAAGGCGCGGCGATCGTTAGCCTTGTGGGTGGTCAGGCCGCGTTTGCCGATAGACAGGGCATTCTGGCAGGCGGAATCGTCGGCGCTGACTGGAATCGCGGCGAAAACAACAGTGATCATGAAGAAAACGAGGATATTTTTTAGCACACCGATCCACCTTTATTTTTTGAAGGCCCGGCCCAACCCGGAAAAATGTTTTTCCAAAAGCTGGTCGTATTGCCCACTGGTCAGAAAGGTCTCGAGGAACTGATTGAGCCAGTTAAGCAAATCCTGATCATTCTTGATACAGGCCGCGGCCAGATTCTCCGTGGTGAACGGCTCCAGCAAGGCATAAGTCTTATCGGCGAAATCCCGGTGTCGTTTCCAAATGGAAATCTGGTCAAGGATCAGAGCGTCCGCCAAACCGGCCACCACCACCCGGACGCCGTCGATTTCCCTGAGCAACGGTCTGACCTGGGCGGCGGGGAAGTAACTCTTGGCGGCTAACGCCCCGCCGGTGTCGGCGACCACGGCGAGAATTCGTTTCGGGCTGTTTAGTTGTTTGGAGTCTGTCAGGTCGGGAGCTTTTTGTCGGCTGAGAAGAAGACTCAGCCCGGTTTGAAAATACGGCTTGGAAAAAGCCACTAGTTTGGTCCGGTCCGGGGTAACGGTCATGGCCGAGAGGATCAAATCTATCTTTCCGGCTTGCAGGGAGGGAATCAGGTCTTTCCAAGCCAGATCGATCAAGACGGCTTTGACGCCCAGCCGCCCGGCGAGGGCCTCGGCCAAGTCCACGTCGAATCCCGTAGGCCGGCCTTGGGCATCGATATACTCGAATGGATAGTAACCAAGTTCCAGACCTACCCGGAGTTGACCGCGTTGGCGAATCTGATCCAGTTTACCGGCGTCCGCCGGACTTGGACCGGAGATGACGGCCCAGCAGGCGATCAAAAATCCGGCGGAGAGAAACAGAAATTTTTTCACGGATAATCCTTCTTTTCAGGGCGATGGTTCTCGCGGCGTTGTTCGGAAAACCTTGGAGCCTGCAGTAAATAAGTCCTCACCTCATGGCCCGATCAAGACCGTGGGTTCTCCTTGGGCAATAGCGTCCGGAGGACCGATGCAGACCGCCGGGTCGCCGACTCGGGCCGCCGGCAGAAAACCTATCAGGACTGAAGGCGATCCGGGCGGTGAAATCGGGCCGCCCACATGGGGGATCAGGACGGTGACCTGGGGGCAGGTGTGCATGTCCGTCACCCGGGCCGCTGGTTTGGAGCCAATGAACACAGTGGGGCATGCGGTGACGATGACACCGCCGTGCGTGGTCAAATCTCCGATTCTGGCTGCCGGTTTGCTCATGAAGCCGCCTTATGCCTTATAATATGGTCACCCCTTGGGTGATGCGCGCGTGATTGATTTTGCAGCTTGGGCAGGGCGCCATCAGGGCAGGGTCGCCTCCGGCCGCTTCGGAATCCGCCGGGAATGGGTTGGGGCTTTTCGAGGCTCCCGGATAATACCGGATATACATGCCGGAAACCGGTTTACCGGTTTGCCTGGCGCCGCTGAAGAGTTTACGTTCGCAACAATACCGCCCTCGGGATGGATGAATATCCGCTCCCTCGGGGATATTGATCTCGTCTCTTTCCCTGGTGGGGATAAGGTTGGGGTGTTTGGACGGGTCCAAGGTTTCGGGGTTGAATTCCAGGAATTTAACCGGCTGGTTTTTGAATTTGGTCTGCAAATCCTTCATCATGGCCAGGGATTCCGGCGTCGGTTGGCCGGAAAAGGCCACCGTGCAGCTACCGTCGGGATGTTCCAGAACCCCGATGGCTCCCGGCTTATCCAAAATAGCCTTGGTCGGCCCCTGGGCTTCCTGGCTCATCTCGGTCAAGGTCCTTGCCACATCGTCAGCCACTTTCTTGCTTTGAGCCGACGGTTGGGGATAAGCAGCCCGCCAGTCTTGCTTCAGTTGGTCCAGTTCGGCGGCCAGGCAAGGGTAGCAGGGTTCCATTACGCCCTTATCGCTGGATAATTTCGGCCATTCCTTCTGGAGTTGGTTTACTTCTTCCTTGAGCTGTTTTATTTCTTCAACCCGTTTGGCTTGGGCTTCCGGTCCGTAAGGCATTTTAGCCTTTAGCTTGTCGCGCAATCGCTGGCGAAGAACCATGTCCTCACCAAGGAGAACGCGTCGGTTGGCGATCCTATTCGCCAGTTTTTTCATTTCCGGAGTCTGCTCGGCCCTGGCGGCGGAGACCTCTGATTCCAGCCTTTCCAGTTCTTTAATGTGGTGTTGGTCGGTGTTGATCTGCTGGTTCAAGGCCTCGATCCGGGACTTGACCTGCTTGGGGTCTTCCAGTCCGTCGGAAATAATGCCTGGTTCGAGGTCAGCCATGAAAGTGCTCCTCGCTTAGCCGGATTTTATTCAAGATTTTGCCGCGGTGAAACAAGTCTGACCGCACGGGTGAGACTCGAATACCATCAAAGATGGCCATAAGAGTAATAGACTAATTGGGAACGTGCAAGATTAATTTGGGAATTGAAGAACTGATTGCGGACCGGTGATTTTGGAGCCCGGATAGAGGAAAGCGAGATTTTCCAGCCGGAAAATGCCGGCGCATTTTGAGGACTTCAAAATTGATCCCGGCATAGCTCCGGGCCAAAAACAGTTTTGTCTTCTCCTCTGAAAGTCAATCTAAATTAGTTGACGTACCAGCGATGATAGGTGTAGTTATCGAGATTGGTAGCTCAACTGTTTGAGGTCTACTGCCAGGAAGGACGTAAAGCCGGCTCAGCCGGCGGTTTATTTTTGGAGGGTTGAATAATGCAGACCGTACCGATTACTCGTGAAGGCTATGACCGCTTACTCAAGGAACTGGCGCGACTGATTGAAGTGGAACGCCCGAGTATTGTTAAAGCGATTGAAGAGGCGCGGGCCCATGGCGATTTGTCGGAAAACGCCGAGTACCACGCCGCCAAGGAGCGCCAAGGGATGACCGAAGGGCGGATTCAAGAACTGCAGGTTCAAGTCGGTCAATGTGAAGTCCTGGAAATTAAAGGCCCTTATCAAAAAGCTGTTTTCGGGGCCACGGTTACCGTCGCCAACTCCGAAACCGGAGAGGAAAAAACCTACACTTTAGTCGGTCCCTACGAGTCAGCTCCGGAAAGAGGGCGCATTTCCGTGGCCGCACCCTTAGGGCAAGCCCTGATCGGCAAGGAAGTGGGTGACGATGTTCGAGTTCGCACGCCCAAGGGAATTCAGGAACTGGAAATTATCGATATAATATAACCGGGGCCTCATCGACCAAATGGTATGAGTAGTGATACCTTACCGAAAGGGCGGCTGCGTCTTGGGGCGAGACTTTCCGACCTGATTTTCAACCCTGGTGTTCGACTTTGATGTGGCGGTTCGTCACTGTGGTTATTATACCCGCCTAAGTGATTATTGACCCACTATTGGTTTGATGGTGTAGGCTCCTGTGTCCGCGGTCAGGCCTCGCTGCTTTAAGTCTTTACCATAAGCTTCCGCCTGAGCCCGGTTGGCAAACTTGCCGGCCATCAGGCGATGCCAAGTTTTGCCGTCAAGTTCGATCCGCGTGATATAAGCCGGAATACCGGCATTTTTAAGCTTGGTCATGGCGTGGTCGGCGTTACTTTTATCAGTGAACGACCCAAGATGAACCGTGAACTGGACGCCTCCGCCGTTTGTTTCGGCGGCGGCCGGTTTGGCCGTTTGTTTGGCCGTGGCCTGTTCTTTCGGCGCTTCCGGTTTGGGTTTAGCCTCGGGTTTAGGTTCCGGTTTAGGTTCGGGTTTCGACTCCGTTTTAACCTCCGGAGGTTTTGGCTTGGGCTTGGTTTCGGTCTTTATTTTGGAATCGGTCACGGAAGCCGAATATAGATCGCGGCCGGTGTCTTTCGTTTCCGATTTTCCCGGGGATCGGCTTTCCGAGCTGGTTTCAGTTCGGGTTTGAAGAGATGACGGCGGCGCTTTGCGACCGGCGATTTGGCCTAATGCTTCGACCGGGCTGGAGACCGGCGCCGCCTTCAAGGCCGCTTTGACGATGGGCGAATCCGCGACCAACGGCTTGCGCGGAATAGATTCCTTGGAGGCATTGCTTGTTGTTCCGCCGGCTTGTGTCGGTTCTTTGTCTGTTTGGTTGGAGATCGGGACAGCCTGGGTGATGGTATTTTTCACATCGGCGTTGTCCGAAGGCTTGGAGGGGAATAATTTCCCAAACAGTATTCCCAACCCGATCATCACCGTTACGCCGATAGCCACCGGCACCAGAAATTGTTTGAGGTGAAAGCGGCGAACATTGGGACGAGGTGATCGCTGACCGGCCGGCGGCGCAAAGCCCCACTGTTTGATGATCATGGGGATTCCCAAACCGAAAAGGACTCCAAGAAATATTAATAACGCGTACTTACTCACTTGATTCAGTCATTCCCACCCATTCGGGTATTGGCATAAACTTTCTTATTTTAGCGTATTATTTGTATGTTATCAAGTTTAAAGTTAAAATCGAGCTATCTTTGCAAGCATAAATCGTCTGGCGGAATCCTTCGACATGCAATAAAATATCTTTATCAATTGAAGCTCCTCGCGGTAAGCTGCGAGGAATCTTCGACATGTCAGGCACGGAGGCATTTTTCCTTTTAGCGCGCTAACTCCGCGGCAAGCCACGGGGAATGCGCTAACCGACATGTTCAAGTTCTATTTTAAAGGCGGGCGGCTTCATGGTAATCGACCTTCAAGACGGCCAAAAAACTTTCCGGCGGCCTAAGCTCATCTTTTTAGGCACGGGGGCAGCCTGGCGGACTCCGGAACTAGGTTGCTCGTGCGGCATTTGCATGGAAATGCGCCGCCGAGGAGAAAGTCGCGGCCGGACCGCCCTATGGTTTGATGGCGTAGCCCAAATATTAATCGATTGCGGCCCGGACATTACTCACCAATTGGAAGCGACTCATCGGGATAAACCCGACTTGGTGCTGCTCACCCATGAACATGGCGATCACTATTTGGGATTGGATGAACTGGAAGTTTTTCGGCGGCGGAGACCGGCGGAGGGATTTGTCCGTATTCCGGTTTATGCTCATCCCGATTCATGGGAGACTATAACGGTTCGCTTCAATTATCTCATGCAAAGTCTGCTGGAAAAACGGCTGTCTTTACCCGGGGAGCCGCTGGCCGGATTGGAATTCCATGATTTAAGCATTACGCCGTTCAAGACCGACCATGGCCCGGCGCCACGGGGGTCGGTCGGATACATCTTGGAATACACCGCCGACGGTCGTAGGAAGAGAATGGCTTATACCAGCGATTTTAAAGATATCCCGGATCAGAGACTGCTGGCGGCCGGAGTGGATGTCCTGGTGGCGCCGGCCCAATGGTTCAACGAACCGGATATTAACCGGCCCAACCATATGAGCCTGCAACGCCTGATAGATTTTGTCGCCGCCTGGCGTCCGCGAGAACATGTCTATTTAGTCCATATCTCCGATGGAGACTCTTTACCGGATGAGCCTGTGGACGCTTATATGAAAAAGCGCCCTTCAGCCGACCCGCTTCGTCATCCGATCACCGGGCGAATTTTCCCGACGCCTAAAAATCAAGAAGAATGGCAGGCCATGGCCACCGCCGTCTTTCAAGCCTTTGGCCTGTCCGTCCCGGTCACGCCGGCCTATGACGGCCTGGAAGTGGAAATATAGGAAATTATATGAAATCGTCAATCTTGAGCTGATAGTCCCAATTCACCACCGCCGGTTTACCTACAATTTGCCAAGGAGCATCGAACCATGATTAGAGCTGCTGTTGGAAAGTTTTTGAAGATGCGGCAGGCAACCACCGGATATGAACAAACCACGAGGGCGGGGATTGTCCCGCCGTGAAACGAGCGTTGCCGCCAGGAGTTGCGTGCCTCGGCGCCCGCAAGTGGTGAATTATGGTATCACTTAAATCCACCATCAAATCGCGGATAGGGCGCGTAAATCCTAGGCGAAACGCGAAG
>JADFXS010000535.1 GCA_015233515.1 Deltaproteobacteria bacterium
CTCGGCGGTGACAGTGACTTGTAGCAGATTACGCCGGCGGTAGTATTCACGCAATCCCGCAGGGTCCAGGCCGCGGCTGCGCATCCGGTCGGGACCGACCAAATCCCATAGCTTGGAGGAGACCCGATCGTCTCCGAAAATTGCGTCCGGATTGAGCATGTTGACTCTAACGCCATAAGCGGCCATTTCCAGAGCCGCGATCTTACCTAGCTGATGGGCCGCGGCCTTGGAGGCGCTATAGGCGCCAAACGAGGCTCCGGGATCGAAAACGTTTTTGGTGCTGACAATGACCACGTTTCCCCCGGCGCCTTGGCGGCGAAACACGGGTATTGCGGCTTTCAGCAGGTGGAAAACACCTTTGAAATTTACGGCCATGACCCGGTCCATACGATCCGGATCCAAGTCCTGAATGCTGGATACATGGGCGATACCGGCGTTAGGCACTAAAAGGTCCAGCCCCCCTAATCGGCAGCTGATCCAATCCATGGCGGTCGTCACGGAGTCAAAATCAGTGACGTCAAAAGGGAGGACTTCAATCCGTTCGGGGCCGAATTTCTCCGCCAGGATTTCCCGGACAACATTTAGACGATCCTGATCCACATCACCGAGGGCCACGACGGCGCCGGCGGTTAGAAGCCGGTCGGCGATCCCCAATCCGATGGCCCCCCCGGCGCCGGTGATCAGAGCAATTTGCCCGGCCAAAGGCAGCCGAGGAATTGTTTCCAGCTTCCGTCGCTAAAGAGGCCAGTATTCCATATCGTAAATATGTTCCAAGGAAATGGGTTGGAATTGCCCGATGGCCCTGGCTTTCATCTTGGCGCGAAAGGTATGAGCCGCGATATCCGCGGCCACCCGGGCTTCCCGGCGACTGTAACCTAGAGCCATTATTCCCAATCCGGCCGCCAGGCAGACCCGGGGATACGGATCCTCCGGTTTGGGTGGACCAACACAGACCACGGCCCGGCCGTTGGTGAAATAGCATTCATAATCCTGGAGATATTCCTGAACAGACTTCCGGATGTAGCCTTGGAGCAGTTCTTCGTCTTCCGGGACTTCATCCAAGTACAAGGCCTGGTTTTTTGTGCGGATGACATGGTCCGGAGTCAAGACCCCGGAGCGGCACCATTCCGCGGCGGCGGGGTCTAAGGAAGCCGCCACCAGGTCCGGGTCCGAGCGGATGTCCACAATGAAACGGCGCTGACTTCCGTCCGGGGAAGCATGGGCGCATGTTCCACGGAAAATCTGAGCCACGCGAGCCAGAATTTTTTCCGGCGGCGGTGAACCTGGCGAATTAGGCTTGATTTTAGCGGCCAGCCACTTTTCAGCCCGATCAACATAGCCGATCATACGGTGGTAAGCGATATCCGCCTGGTCGGAATAAGTAAATATTCCATGGCCGAGAACCACCACGGCTTCGGCGTCCGGTTTATCGGCCAACACCCGGGACACGGCCCGGCCTAAGGCGAAACCGGGTCGGGTGTATGGACAGACCGCCACCCGGGGACCAAGAACTTCCTTGACTAGTTCAGAACCTCGCTCTTGGTTGGTCAGGATCAGAATTACATCGGCGTGAGTATGGTCCATATATCGATAGGGCAGAAAGGCGTGGGCCCAGGCGTCGATGGACGGGGCTGGGTCCGTAGCCCGCAGTCGGCTGGTCAGAAGTTGGTTGGCCATGTCTTCATCGGACAACATGGCCAGGGACTCGAGGCGAACCAAGGCGGCCAGGTCCAGGGGCACCAGGTCGTTAGGTCGCATCAGGCCCAAATCGGTCCCCGAGGCTTTGACGTAAAGGACGGCCAGGTTTCGACCGGTCAGATCTTTTTCCTCGATCTTGACGGAAGTATTGCCTCCGCCGTGGAGCACCAAGTCGGTCTCTTGACCTAAAAGGCGGGAAGTATAAAGCCTGAGTAGCAACTCCGGGCGCAACCCGGGGTATTGGACCGCCAAATCCGCGGCGGCCTTCGAGTCAAAGCGATTCAGCACGATCGCCCTTCAACATCCGGCCGGATGGCCATTAAAAAAGTATCTGTAGAGGTAATTGCCAAACTGCCCTTTTGGCCCGACTCTTTGTCGAGCCCAATTTTGAAGTCCTCAAGATACGTCGGTATTCTTGCGGCTTCAAAATCTCGCCCTCCTCGATCCGGGCCAAAATTCCTAGTTTTGCCCTCACCTCTGGCGACTATATTTTTAAGAAAATGTAATTTTAGCCAGGCTCAATGGATTATAGCCTTGTGCTTTTCATCTTCAAAAATGCCTAAAGCTTCAACTACCGTGGCTTTTTCATGGACAATGGCCCGCAGGGCTTTCATCATGGCGACAGGATAATCGTGTTGCCAGACGTTGCGGCCCAAATTCAAGCCAATAGCCCCACGCTTCATGCCGTCATAAACAAATTCAAATACTTCCTTATCCGTATCGCACTTCGGACCACCGGCCATATTAAAACAGATCAGGATTCATCCACCACCCCGATTGTGGAGTACCTGGAAAGGAAACTCCACACCAAGTTGGCCGTCTCCGATTTCCCCATCGATCCGGAACTGGGCATCCGGGAAATCGATTCCTCCATCATC
>JADFXS010000536.1 GCA_015233515.1 Deltaproteobacteria bacterium
TATGAAATAGCCAAAAAGCATCTCGCCTTCCCGGTTCAGCTCAAAGACGGTTCCTTGCTGGTGGCCATGACCGAACCCACCAACAATCCGGTCATAGATGAAATCAAGGCCGTGGTCAAAGTTCCCATCAAATCTGGAGTGGCCACGGAAAAGGAAATCATCGAGGCTTACAAAAAGTACTATAAAATCAGCGAAGAAGAATATCGCAGCTTAGTGGGCCATGCCCAAGAGGAAGAAAAGGAAGATGCACCGGCCACGGTTGACAACTTGGGTGAACTCATCGCCGACGCCGTGGATGATTTCGTGGTGGAAGAGGATGAAAAAGAAGAAAGCAGCAGTTTTACTTCCAACGACGCCCCCATTATCAAACTAGTCAACAATATCATGGTCAAGGCCGTCAATGACGGCGTATCGGATATCCATATCGAGCCGTTTGAAAAACAGTTTTACGTGCGCTATCGCAAGGATGGGTCGCTTTCCAAGGCCATGAGGCTGCCCATGGAGATCAAGAATGCCTTGATCGCCCGCTTCAAAATCATGGCCAATCTTAAAATCGACGAAAAACGCGTCCCCCAGGATGGGCGCATCAAGATGAAGTTGGGCAAGAAACGGGAGGTCGATTTCCGGGTGTCCACCTTGCCGACTTTGTTCGGCGAATCTGTGGTTCTTCGTATTTTGGACAAGAGCGGTCTGAATGTGGACTTGACCAAGCTGGGCTTTACCCAAAACGACTTGAGCAAGTTCATGAAAGCCATAAATCGGCCTAACGGCCTGATGCTGGTAACCGGCCCGACCGGGTCCGGAAAAACGGTTACACTATATTCTTCCCTGACCATGCGCAACACCGACGATGTCAAGATTTTGACCGCAGAAGACCCTGTGGAATACAACTTCTCCGGCATCAACCAGGTCAACGTGGTCAAGGATACCGGCATGACTTTTCCCAAAGCCTTGAAGGCATTCCTCCGCCAGGACCCGGATATTTGTATGATCGGTGAAATCCGGGATGCGGAAACCGGAGAAATCGCCATTGAAGCGGCCATGACCGGCCACTTGGTCCTTTCCACGCTGCATACCAACGACTGCCCGGGGACCATTACCCGCTTGACGGATATGGGTATCCCTTCCTATAACATTGCCGCCGCCATGGTTTTATGCACCGCCCAACGCCTGCTCAAGCGGATCTGCCCCAAGTGCAAGCAGCCTATGACCAAGCTCAGCGCCAATAAACTGATCGAAGCCGGGTTCGACAAAGACGAGATCGCCGGGTTGACTCTGTATGAAGGCAAGGGTTGCAGCAACTGCTCCGGAACGGGATACAAGGGTCGTTGCGGCTGCTTCGAGGTGCTGGAGATGACTCCCAACCTCCAGGAAGCGATAGCCTCCAATGTCCCGGAATCGCAACTCCGAAAAATCGCCATCAAGGAAGGCATGAACACCCTGCGCAAGGACGGACTCCTCAAGGCTAAACAAGGTCTGACTCACCTGGACCAGGTTTTGGAAAAAACGGTTTTGCAGAAGGAAAGCCTGCCGCCCTATTTATTGAATCCGGATGAAATGGTTTTTGAAAACGGAGATACCATCATCAGGGAAGGCAACTCCGACACCACTTTCTACAAACTGATCCAAGGCTGCCTGGAAGTCATCAAAGGCAATGACAAGATAGCTGAGATAAGCCAGCCCAACACTTATTTCGGGGAAATGAGCTCTCTGTTGGGCGGCCGGCGGACCGCCACCATCCGGTCGGTAGGTCGGAGTATCGTCAAGGTCTTCCCGGGCGATAAATTGATGGAGACATTGGAAGGTTATCCGGATATCGCCAAGCAGGTCATTTTCACCCTGGTCTCCCGTCTGGAAGATACCAACAAGCGCTATGTGGAAGTCATCAATGCCCGCACGGATTTGGAACGGACGCTAAAAGCGGTGGCCCCTCATTCCGCCGGAGGCCAGCCAAGCGGACAGTACCGTATCCCATTCAACCGGCCGTCGGGCCAGCAATCCTCTCCGATCGGGTCGCCAATGCCCGGTTCAGCCGAAGCCGCTACAGCCCCCCGGCCTCTCAAGCAACCCGGCGACCAGACCCAATCCATCCGTCTGGCTACGGGGACCAATGGAGCTGATCAGGGTAACACGGCAAAACCCCTGAAATTAGTGGGTGATCAAACCCAAACCATACGCATCGCTCCTCAGGCCCCTGCCGCCAAACCCATACGGGAAGCAACATCCACGAACACGCCGTCCTGAATCCGATCTTTATTTTCTAGCAGATAAGCCTTTGCGGATTAACTCGTGAAACGCCAAGGCTTATCAGGTCAAACCGCATCGCCTGCATTGATTTCTTCAAGGTAGATGAAGCATTTACAACCATATTTTTCAATTAGATATTCTTTAATTTTCTTTGAAAGACCAGTACGTCCTGACAGTTTTCTAAATCTCTTCTTAGTCACATCGCCGAATCGGTATGCCGCTATTTTTCTTCCATCAGAGCCAGTTATCCGGAAGGTCTCAAGAGAGATACCATGTTCACGCACATCACGGACTGCTATAGGCGGATGATTATATCCGTATTTATC
>JADFXS010000537.1 GCA_015233515.1 Deltaproteobacteria bacterium
GCGCTTTGATATTATGGTTATGCTGGATCACGGCCATAACGATCATTGGCTTGGGATAACTTCCAGGGGTGATTTCCAGCGACAAGGCATAATCGACGTCCGATTTTGCTTCGATAATCACGTCGCTGCCGGCGCCGGCCATGGTCTTCTTGGTTATCGTCATCTGCCAGACGCCGATGGCCGGGGATGTTACGCGATAAATGGCGTAACCATTATCCGCGGCATAGGTCACCTTCGGAAAACCGGCCACCTTGCCCGGTGTGATAATATCGCCGTTGGGAGCTTTCAGGGTAAACTCCAGGCTGTCGGTTTCCGGGAATCCGGCCTGGAAAGCGGCGGTCTTGGCCGAGTCCGAAATCATGACCTGGATAGTGGCGCTTGTCTGGCTGTTGGTCAGAGACAGGCTGGAATGTTTATTGAGACGGAGAAGACCGTTCTGATCAAGAATGTCCGACATCGCGGTTATACACTGGGCGGTATTAGTCGCAAAATAGGCCTGGCCCGAGGTGGTATCGGCAATGTTGTTCAGGGCGGTTCTATCCGCGGAGGAGCTGACGCCCACGGCGTAAACCGGGATTCCTTGGTTTTTTAGATCGTTCAAGATGGTCCCGGTGGGGTTTTGGCCTTCGGTCAGCAAAACAATGTATTTGAAAGTATCCGCCCGTGGACTGGCTTTCAGGATGTTCAGGGCTTGCCTCAAGCCGTCCGTCAGCGCCACCCCTCCCTCGGCATCCAACCCGTCTATTGCTGTTTTGTAATTTGTTCTGACCGTGGCTGAGACCTTGTCCAGAGCGCCTACGACTTTCGGGATATCGTAGAATTCGACTACCGAAACGTAATCACTGTCGCTGAGTTTATCCAGAATGAGCTTGGCGCCGGCCTTGGCCCGGTCCAATTTGCTATTGGTGCCCATGCGGGTTGAGCTTTCGATCAGGATGCAGACTTCGGAGTTGGTCATATAGATGATATCAACCGCCGGATTATTGGTCGGCTGGGTTAAAACCGGCTCTTTGTTCAGCGCGATCAAGTCCGAAAAACCTATCCGGCGATAATCTTCCTGGAGGAGAACACTTTTGGCGTCCTTTTTAGGGTCGCGCACCAGGACGCCCCAAGCCGAAGCGCCATAAGTTCGCCACTGGGCCGTGGCTCTTTTGTTCACATTCGCGTAATCGTCCGCGGTGCTCAGACGTAGATACTCGGTATGGTCGTTCATCAAGGATGGCGCGGGGGTGTCGCCCAACCAGGGATCGCTTTTGTAAGCGGTTTTACCGTCGCCTTCATATTCATCGTAAAGGCCATAGGCATAATGACCCATTTCGTGAGCCAGGGCGTGCCCCATTTCCGCCAGGTGTTCCGAATCTTGAAGGTCGGTTATATCCAATTCCACCATAATCCGACCGCCGTCATGCCTAAAGCCGCTGACCGAAGCATCGGCTTCGTCCTCGCCTTTTATGTTTTTGAGTTTTATATCGGCCTTGTTCCAATTGATCGCCTTACCGGTAATCGGATCTGGCGTATAAACATAAAGCGTCTTTAGCTGATGTTTGCCTTCCGTCATCCGCCAGATATCTTGAGCAAATATCTTTAAGGAATCATTCAGCAGGGATTTTTCGGCGGCGCTGGGAGTCCAGTCCAAGGAGATCACCAGGGCGAATTGACCATTTGCCCCATTCAATTCCCACTTGCTAAAGGGATGGTTTCCGGCCTGAATGCGGCTCTGTAACAAAACAACACTAGCCGCCAGGACGAATAAAACGGTTATCCCCCACCGAAACAGGAGAGATCGATCCTGGTTGCCTGGAACGTGATTCCGTTCTTGGCGTAGGTTTGCCGATAAAAGGTCAATGGGGTCCGGGTTCATTTGCATCGCCCTCTCCTAAAGGTTCTTTGATGGTTGACCGCATTTTCGTAGGCCGGGTCAAGGTCTGGCTTAACCTTCCTGGCTGTACGCCATTTGATTGGATAGATCCGAACGTCGCCAAAACACATTTTTCGAACATATAAGAAGCGCATTCCCCTGAGCTTGCGATGGGGCCGACAAACAAAAAGATTAAAACACGTTTGTTCCTCACATGCCGAAGATTCCTCGCAGCTCGCGGCCAGGATATTCAATTCACTCTTCGCTAGCTGTCTCAAAAAGGTTAAGTAAGTTCAATATAAAAATATACTATCAGGGAATATCACGCAAGAAAATAAATCACAAAACATTATTTAATATTACATGGTTACATATAAAGACCAAGGTTGTTCACCACGACCGTCGGCAGTTTTATAGGATTAAAATTGTATCCACCCATTTTGATACCAGGCTAAAAGTCGGAAGAGGCATAACTCTGCTCGTATCATCCGTCTCTCGCTCAGAATAAAAAGCCGGTTATGTTAGTCAGTTCAGAGTATTATGTTACGGGTTTTTCAAAGTCAACCATAGGGCCGACCCCTAATTCTCCACTTGCGGGTATCGAGGCACGTAACTCCTGGCTGTAACACTCGGCGGGAAGGTCCCGCACCCAATGGTTTCTTCTTCCGGCCTCGGTGGTTTTCCTTCTTGTATGTAGGGATGCCGCC
>JADFXS010000538.1:0-2030 GCA_015233515.1 Deltaproteobacteria bacterium
CTGGAGCTTCCAGGCTTTTCCTAGCTCCCAAGCTGGAGCTTGGGAGCTAGCTGAACACTACCAAATCACAATGAGATTTCTCCCTTCGGTCGAAATGACCGACCGGGGTGTTCGCGAATGAGCTGAGATTTTGACCGCATCATTCCGAAAAAACTTTCGAGCATCGCTATAACTTTTTGCTCTCTAACCCCGAGGCAAGCTGTACTGAAAATTTTTGGTGATTTTTTATTATAACTTTAAAATCTTAGTTTGTCGCCCACAATGTTCCTTCTAACCCTTCCGATAAAACCAATCAACGGATTTTACTACAAATGTAATATTTCATTAGCGCCATTTCCGACTCCAATATATAATAAACCCCTGGGATGGAGGTTATGGTGTCTTGCATCGATGACTTGGAACGCTATGATCGTCAGATGCGTATTCCCGGTTTCGGTCCGACCGGCCAGGAAAAAATAAGAAAATCCAAGGTGGCTATCGTCGGCCTCGGCGGATTGGGCTGCCCTCAAGCCACATATTTGACCGCCGCCGGCATCGGCCAGTTGACTTTAATCGATCAAGATATCGTCGCCGCCGGCAACTTAAACCGCCAAATTCTTCACTGGGAAGAGGATTTGGGGCGATCAAAAGTTGACTCCGCCCATGGAAAACTGAGCAGGCTTAACTCCAGAGTTAAACTGCTTCCCATCGCGGGAAAAATTACGCGGCAATCGGCCATGGAGCTCCTACAGGGTCATGATTTGGTTCTTGACGGTCTGGACAACCTGGAAACCCGTAAAATAGTCAATCAAGCCTGTGTCAGATTGAACATTCCTTTGATCTACGGCGGAATCACCGGACTGACCGGCATGGTTTCCACCATCATCCCCGGACATACCGCCTGTTTGGAATGCCTTTTCCCCGGAGAACTACCGCCAACGGTTTTTCCGGTCCTGGGGACCACACCCGCGATAATCGCCGGTCTTCAAGTTACCGAGGCTGTCAAGTATCTGACTGGTTTAGGACAATTATTGACCGATCGTTTGCTGGTATACGACGGCTTGGATATGACCTTCAGGGAAATATCCATTCAGCGCCGTAATGATTGCGCCGTTTGTCGAGACATCCGTCCTCTACAATAGGAAACATTTAACGAATTGATCTTTCAGATCGGCAAAAAGTACCATATATTGAGCAATGCCATCGGATAAGCCAATAATCGTCCTATGGACAATAGTCCTGACCATCATGATCGGCATGATTGGTATGACTATGGTTGACCCCGACCGGGCTTTAGGAGTTTCAGCAATTGATATAATTAGTTACAATGCAAACCATTCTCCGGAAGGGAATTGGTTGGCGATGGCCATGATTTTAGCGCCGATCTGTTATCTGGCCAGGAATAAACGCTCATCCAAAGTCTCTCAACCCGAAACCGAGTCCCTGCCTGGTACTCAAACTTCGCTTCTGGAACAAAATCCTTGTCCGGTCATGCGTTTGGACGCGCAAGGAACCATCCTTTACGCCAACCCCGGGTCCATGGCTTTACTGGCGGCCTGGGGAGTGGACGTCGGATATCCGGCGCCGGCGCCCTGGCCGGAAATTATCTCCGAATCCCTCGGGTTAGCTCGGCCTAAAGATGTAGAAACTCAAGTCGGTCCATGGTCTTTTCAGGTTTTTTTAGTCCCGACCCCTGATAACAATCAGATCAATCTTTATGCCGTGGACATCACCGAACGTAAGATGACCGAGTTTCATCTGCGTAAATCCGAAAAAAAATACCGGGAACTCTTTGAAAACCTGCGAGACGCCGCCCTATCCACGGATATGACCGGCCGGATCACCCAATGCAACAACGTCCTTGCGGAAATGCTTGGATACAAACAGGAGGAATTACTGGACCTGACCAACCAAGACATCACGTCGGAAAAATGGTGGGCTCATGAAAACCGGATTATTCGCTCCCAGGTTATCATTCACGGTTATTCCCAGTTGTATGAAAAGGAATTTGTCAGAAAAGACGGGCAGATGATCCCGGTGGAATTGCGCGC
>JADFXS010000538.1:2236-2562 GCA_015233515.1 Deltaproteobacteria bacterium
ATGCCCGCGATGAAGGCATAAACAGAACACCGTCATTTTTAAAATCCGACCGGCATCGACCTGAGTTCTATAATAATCTGCAGTTGACACTCAAAGAAGCAGGTTCCTGGCGCGGGGAGATATGGAATCGGCGCAAATCCGGAGAAGTATTTCCCATGTGGGAATCAATCAGCTCGGTTAAGGACGAAAAAGGTCGAACCATACATTACGTGGCCATTTTTTCCGATATCACCTCCGTCAAACGCGCGGAAGAGCGGTTGCAGTATTTGGCGCATTATGATCCCCTGACCGCTCTCCCAAACCGGTTGCTGTTCCGAGACCGTCTA
>JADFXS010000539.1:0-2086 GCA_015233515.1 Deltaproteobacteria bacterium
CATCACCGATAAAGGCGCCCATGACAGCGCCTTTGGCGCGGTCTTGGATGGTTAGAAGAAGATTTAAATGGGCGTAATTATACAACCATCAAGTTTCCTATTACTATTGGAGATAAACGACTGCTGGCGGGTTACACCATCGATATCAGCGACCGAAAACAAGCGGAAGAAGAAAGGGAAAAACTTCAGGCCCAACTCCATCAAGCCCAAAAGATGGAATCCGTCGGCATTTTGGCGGGCGGGGTGGCCCATGACTTTAACAACATTCTCCAAGGGATCAGTGGATACACATCTTTAATCCTTTTGGGCAAGAAACCCGAAAATCCGGATTTTTCGAGGTTGAAAGCCATCGAAAAGGCTGTTGAGCGAGCTGCCCAGCTTGTCAAGCAACTTCTTCTGTTCGGCCGCAAGGTTGAAGCCGACCGCCGCCTTATCGAACTCAACCATGAAGTTGAGAACGCCCGCGGACTGCTGGAGCGCACTATTCCAAAGATGATCGAGATCGAGATTGACATGGGCAGCTGTTTATGGGCCATGAAAGCCGACCCGGTTCAAATCGAGCAAATCCTGTTGAACCTCGGGACGAACGCTGCCGACGCCATGCCTGACGGCGGGAAACTGGTTATTCAAACCGAGAACTTCATTCTGGGCGACGATTACGCCGATAACCACCTCGGCGCGGTTCCGGGCAATTACGTACTTCTGACCGTCTCGGACACTGGATATGGCATGGACCAGGAAACTGTCCGTCATATCTTCGAGCCGTTTTTCACGACCAAGGAGATCGGAAAAGGGACCGGCTTGGGACTGGCGTCTGTTTACGGTATCGTCAAGGGTCACGGGGGGTATATCACTTGCTACAGCGAGGTTGCTCGGGGAACGACTTTTAAGATATATCTGCCGGCCATCGAACAAAACGAAGCGATAATAGATACTTCCTCAACGAAGCAAGCACCCGTGGGCGGAACGGAAACCATCCTTTTGGCTGATGATGAGGCGGATATCAGGGATTTTGCCTCCGAGGCGCTCCGGAGTTTCGGCTACACGGTCATTACCGCCTCCAGCGGAGAAGAGGCTCTGGAAGCTTTCATCGCTCAGAAGGACAAGATTGATCTGGTTCTCCTTGACATTGGAATGCCCGGCATGGGGGGGCATCGGTGCCTTCAGGAACTATTGAAGATCGACCAGTCGATCAAGGTGATGATCGCCAGTGGATATGCCATCGACGGGCAGGTCAAGAAGACGTTGGAAGCAGGCGCGGCCGGTTACGTCGGCAAACCTTATCGAATGAACGACCTGCTGAACAAGGTCCGGGCTATATTGGACCGGATCTAGGAAAGATTTCCATCCGCCTCATTCATCGAAGGCGATAATGGAGAAGGGAAGAGTAATATCCTCCTGAAACTCTTTGGCCAGATCGAAGGAACGGGGGTTCTCCCTATCGTAGCGCCAGGCTACGGCCACCCGGGCGCCCGCGACATGGGCTTCCTCCAGCAGGTCGAGCAGGTCGAGCATGCACTTGGTGCTGCTGCTGTTCAAATAGCTGACGTTGATGTCCACGTGGAGTTCTCCCTGTTCCGCCAGGCATTCCTTCACCCAGGAGATGCTCGGGGCGTAGAACTCGAAGGCGTTCTCCGGGTAGGATTCTCCGGTAATGCGCAGAATCCTGACGGTCGGGTCGCAACTGATCAGCGGGGTTGAGGCCGTTTGAGGTATGTCTAGATTACGCATGAAGCATCCTACTATATACGGGCGGTTAATGTGAAAAAGGAGTAGTCGTCGTCGATATCCCGAATGGAGTATTCAAGTTCAGTGTTTGACCGCTTGGCCATTTCCATCAACCCGATACCCGCCCCCAGCGCCCCTGGTGGGAGTTCGCACCGCAGTTGCTGCCGGATGAGCTTTTTAAGACCGGCGGGTTCGAGGGCGTTGATCTGGTCAATCCGCGAAATCAGGCCGTCGATATCCGACTTCATTATAACATTTCCGGAAATGACGGCATAGGTTTCACCCTGTTTGGCGATGAGAATGGTGGCCGAACCGGCGTCTCCGACGGGAAGATTTCGCTGAATCTGATAATTGCGAA
>JADFXS010000539.1:2133-2561 GCA_015233515.1 Deltaproteobacteria bacterium
GTAGACGGCAAAGACGTCCTGCACCGCCATGCGGGTTGTGTTCGCCGCTTCCAGGTAGTTTTTTACGGCGCTTCCCATCTCTTCAATGATGCTGTGGGAAAACGGTCCGTTAAAGCACATTAATATGCCTTCGCTCGAAAAAACTTTTCTAAGTTGGAAGAGGTCCATGGTTGCCTCCAGTCAGGTTGTCATCGGCCAAGACGCGGATCATATGTCTCCCGGAAGTTTCTCACACGCGAAAGCCGATCAGGGTCACGTCGTCGCGTTGCTGGTAATCTCCTCGATATTCGGCCAGAATCCGCCCAACCACCTCTTTTTGTTTAACCATGCCGAGTTGACTGTTAGCGGTGAGCATCGCCTTGAACCGTTCTGAACCGAAGCCATATCGTTTTTCTCCACCGGGCTCATCCAGAAGGCCGTCGGTAGTC
>JADFXS010000540.1 GCA_015233515.1 Deltaproteobacteria bacterium
GCTGATCCAAGCCGCGACCCAAATGAAAGACCTCAAGCAAATTGAAACTTTTTTGAATCATTGCGCGACAGTCCATGGTGTCGCCTTGGCTCACCTGGCTTTAGGCCGTGTCCTGGCCGACCGTGACCAAGCGGAGAAGGCTCTGGAATGCTACAACCAGGCCTTGGCCCTGGACCCGCTCCTAACGGCCGCGCATTTGGAAAAAGGTAAACTGGTTTTGTCTCTCGGCCGCCAGGAAGCCGTGTCCGAAGCCTACCAAATGTTGCTTGATAAACTCAAGCTGACCGAAACCGCTTATAATTGCCTTCATTGCGGGTTGGAGTCCCGGGAATTGATGTGGCGTTGTCCTCGTTGTTATCATTGGGACGCCATGACTTTGAAGGAATCCCCCTGTCTAACCAGTTCCGCCAAGGATCAGGCGGTAGACGAACCGCCTTTTCCGGTCAAGGAAACGACCGTGGACAGTTGATCTGCGCCCTTAGATGAAGAAAACAGCCGAACCGCGGAAAATTGCGAACCATAAACAACTGAAGGGGCGGATCACTGGTCGCGGCAACCGGATATCTAGTCGGTCCTTCTGTCCGTCTTGGCCTTCCTCTTGCCGCCGACTTGCGGTGAAAGCCTTTAGATGCTTGTTGCTGGAGCGGTTTTTTGCCTTTATTCCGCGATTACCGGTGGATTTGGTTACTCATGACTAACTTGACGCCCATGCTGACGCAGTTTTTCGCCATGAAACAGAAGTACCCCGATGCGGTCCTGTTTTTTCGTATGGGCGATTTTTACGAAATGTTTTTCGAAGATGCCGTGCTGGCCGCGCCGATCCTGGAAATTGCCCTGACTTCCCGCTCCAAGCACCAAGGCCGGGACATCCCCATGTGTGGGGTGCCCCATCACGCCGTGGAGATATACATCAACCGCCTGATCAGTCGCGGCATAAAAGTGGCGGTTTGCGATCAGGTGGAAGACCCCAAGTCGGCCAAGGGGATCGTGGCCAGGGACGTGACCCGGGTGGTGACCCCGGGCATGGTCCTGTCTCCGGATATCGATGACCCGAAAACTCCTCGATATATGGCCGCGGTTATTGGGCGAATCGAAAGTCCGGAAGTTATTCGCCATGGTTTGGCGGCGCTGGATGTCAGCACCGGTGAGTTTCTGTTGACCCAACTTCCGGACCGGGAATCTTTTATTACGGAGCTTGCCCGTCTGGCGCCGGCCGAAGTCCTGGTCAGCGACCTTGATGAGACCGGCTTGCGTGAGATCCTCGAGAATTTGCATATTTATTTTACGGTTTTTGAAGGCGGAGCATTTGATTACTCCAAGGCCCGTTCGGTTCTGGCGGCCAGATTCGGAGAACACGCCTTGGCCGGATTCGGCGTTCTGGACTTGCCGTTGGGCGTGGCCGCCGCCGGAGCGGCCTTGTTATATGCCCAGGAAACCCAGCAAGGCCGCCCCCTGGTCCATGTTGATCGCCTGCGGCCCTATCGTTTGACCGACCATATGATCCTGGACGAATCCACCAAACGTAATCTGGAGATATTGGTCAATCAACGGGAGCGCACTCGATCCGGGTCGCTCCTTGATCTTATGGACCGGACCGTGACGGCCATGGGCGGCCGGCGACTTAAGTCTTGGATAAGCGCTCCTCTCCTGGACCGGGGAGCGGTGGCCGAAAGGCATGAAGCGGTCGAGGCTTTGGTCTTGGACGGTCTGTCCCGCGAAGATCTGCGCCGCTGTTTAGGGTCGATTCACGATCTGGAACGCTTGACCGGCCGCATTACCCTTAATCGAGCGACTCCTCGAGACCTGGTCAGTTTGAAAACCAGCTTACAGGTTTTACCCAGGATAAAACACATTCTCGCTCAACAATCCGAGGGCTTGATCCAGGACCTGGGGAGCCGACTGGATCTGTTGACCGATGTGGCCGAACTTATCGACCGGGCTCTGGTTGAATCTCCGCCCTTGAGCCTGAAGGATGGGGGATTGTTTAAAGCCGGCTTCCATCAGGACCTGGACGAACTCATGGAAATCATGGCCGAGGGCAAAGGGTGGATTGCCAGACTGGAGCAGTCGGAAAATGTCCGGACCGGTATCAATTCCCTTAAAATAGGCTTCAATCGAGTATTTGGCTACTATATAGAAATCACACGGGCCAACCAAAATCTGACGCCTGATGATTACATTCGTAAACAGACCTTGTCCGGCGCGGAAAGGTATATCACTCCGGCCCTTAAGGAATATGAAGAAAAGGTTTTAACCGCGGGCGATCGTCGAGCGCAGTTGGAACAGGATTTGTTCGAACAACTCCGCCAGGCCGTCATCGTTCACGCCAGTCGCCTGCGGGAGACCGCCGGCATACTGGCCGAAGTCGATGTTTTAACCGCTTTGGCCGAAGCCGCGGTCAAATACGATATGGTGCGGCCGGAATTGGTCCCGGAAGACATCATTGAAATCGAAGGTGGACGCCATCCGGTCATCGCCCATAACCTCAAGGGCGAACCTTTTGTGGCCAATGACGTGTCGCTGAACAACGACACCGATCAAGTCCTCATTATCC
>JADFXS010000541.1 GCA_015233515.1 Deltaproteobacteria bacterium
AAGTTTTTTGTTGCAAGTTTTTTCCACCCCCCGGCCAGGGCAACCGCACGAAATATTCTTAAAACGGCTAAGGCCGACTCAAGACGCTGAAATAATCGGTTATTGCAAGGCGGGAAATCGGACGGGGTTGGTGGTGAGAGCCTTAAAGAGTGCGGGATATAGAAATGTGGCCAGCCTGGAAGGCGGTTTTGATGAATGGGTGCATCAGGGCAACACGGTTATAACTTTTGGGGTGAGTTCATGCTGGTCAGTCCCGCCAAGATCAATGCGGGTTCGTTTGTGGTGGAGTTTTACGAGAACAAAAAGCCGTGAGCGGAACAAAAAGATGAAGGGAAATGGACGGAAATCATTGGGCTGGTTAGAAGGCACACCCGGCATTACTTAAAAAGACTCGCCGAACTCAGGTTAAAATATTAAGGGAGATTATCTATAGAAATATTTCTGACCCTATCTAATGCCGGACCCAGTTCTTGCACATATAGTCTTGCTCTTTCCAGATCGTCTTCACACGCCGCCTGGTGCAGTTTGGCGGAACAATCTGCTATCTCTGCGGCGCAAACGGTGGCCGCCGCGCCTTTAAAGGAGTGCGCCAGGTAAGATAATTTGTTTAAGTCGCCAATTTCAATGGCTGTGTTTATGTCCGCCATCCGCTTCGGCAACTCGTCACGAAAATAGCTGAATAATTCCATAAAAAAATCCTTCTTCCCTCCGAAGCGTCTCTTCAGTGCCTCGACGTCGATAACCGTTATGGCCATAACGGGATGGCCATAACGGGATGGATACCCTCGTCGATACCGGTAACCTGGTCACGATCAGCTTTATCGGTCCGATGATTAACGAACCGCCGCACCACCCTGGCCATTTCCCCAGCCAACTGATCCTCATCAATTGGTTTGGAGATATACCCGTCCATACCGATCTGCAAAAATCTTTCTCGATCACCGTCAACGGCGTGAGCGGTCTGGGCGATAATTGGAATGTTTTTATCGAACTTATCTGATAGTGAATTCCTTATTTCTTTTGTCGCCTCTATCCCGTCCATTTCGGGCATGGACACATCCATCAAGATCAAGTCAAACGCCTCCTTGTTTAACAGATCAAGGACTTCCTTCCCATTGTTAGCCACCCTGACGGTATGTCCTCGGCTCTTTAAAACTTCCTCTCCGAATTTCTGATTTATTATATTATCTTCCGCCAGAAGTATTCTCAGGGGCTTAAGCGTCAAACGCCCATGTTGGTCAGCAGCCTTATCGGTAATAATGTCCGAGCCTGATCCGATTTTAAACCTTACCGTAAAATAAAAGGTTGAACCGATGCTCGGCCGGCTTTCCACCCAGATGCGGCCGCCCATGATTTCCACCAGCCGCTTGGTTATGGCTAGGCCCAGTCCCGCGCCTTGGTATCGCTTGCTAAAAGAAGAGTCGCCCTGGATAAAGGGCTCAAAAATTCTCTTTAATTGTTCAGGCGGGATGCCGATACCCGTATCTTCCACGGACATTAGGAGGATCAGGTCATTTTCGTTTTGAGGTAATAGAGTTGAGTCCTCATATCCGCCGGCCTTGACGTTAATCGAACCGGAAGAAGTGAACTTAATCGCGTTGTCCACCAGGTTGGTCAAAACTTGTTTAAGTTTGCCCTTATCCCCGATGACTACTTTGGGTAAACTAGGGGATATTTCCAGCCGTAGATCAAGTTTTTTTCGATTTACCGCCGGATGGAGCATGTTGATGGTTTCTTTCAATAGTTTTTCAAGTTCAAAACCGGCCGGGTCCAACTCCATTTTAGCCGCTTCGATTCTAGAAAAATCCAATATATCATTAACAATTCGTAACAGGGCTT
Source organism: Deltaproteobacteria bacterium (assembly GCA_015233515.1). The sequence goes on from JADFXS010000541.1 coordinate 1,840, forward strand.
GACAGGCTTGACTAGCTGTTTCAGCGAGTTTTTTTTGTCGAAAGGTTAACGTGGTTTCAAGCAGCAGCATAATAAAACCGGTGATCGCGTTCAAAGGCGTCCGAATTTCGTGGCTCATATTGGCCAGGAATTCGCCCTTGGCCTGATTGGCGGATAGGGCCTCCTCTCTTGTGGTCACCAATTCCTCTTCATAATGTTTTTGTTGGGAAATATCTTTCGCGATCCAGATCGAGCCGCGTAAAGGGTCTTTCGGATCCACCGCCTTTCCCGTGACGGAACACCAAAATACGGTATTGTCTTTGCGTTTGTACAACCTTTCTCCATAAAATGTTTCTTCGACCGCCAGCTTCGCATAAACCCGTCTGAGTTCTTCTTCATACTCTTCCGTTGAAATATATGCAAATTCCGTTGTTTGGCCGATTAATGCATCAACGGTGCAACCAAGTCCCGCCGCCATATTGGAGTTACACCAGACAACTTTTCTATCAACCATGTACGCGATCCCGACCGGGACATTATCCAGGATCACCTGGCGTTGGGCCAAGAGTTCATTAAGTGAAGTTTCCAGATGTTTGCGTTCGGTGATATCTATATGAGTGCCGAACATTTTCAGTGGGCTGCCGTTTTCGTCCCACTCTATGACTTTGCCGCGGTCAAGGACCCAAACCCATGAACCGTCTTTATGCTTCATTCTGGAGTCTAAAGAATAATATT
>JADFXS010000542.1 GCA_015233515.1 Deltaproteobacteria bacterium
CGTCCGGATGCCCTTCTTCACCTGGCCTGGGAAGGTCTGCCGCATTACCAGGAACTGTTTCATATCGAACGGAATTTAATAAACGATTATTTTTTCCTCAAGAGCATGATCGAACAAGGGCTCAAACGCCTGACCGTCACGGGGACCTGTTACGAATACGGCTTGCGGGATGGTTGTCTGTCTGAAAACATTCCGACTTGCCCGACCACTTGTTACGGCCTGGCCAAGGATACTTTAAGGCGCTTCCTGGAAGCCCTACAACCATCCTCGCCTTTCAATTTTAAATGGACGCGTCTGTTCTTCATGCATGGCCCCGGACAAAATCCCAACTCACTGATACCTTTGGTGGACTTGGCTGTTAAATCCAAGACTCCGGTTTTTGACATGTCCGGAGGTGAACAGCTCCGTGACTATCTGCCCGTGGAAAAAACGGCGGAGCTCATCGTCAAGGTGTCCCTGCAAAGTCGATATAATGGAATTTTTAACATTTGCTCCGGCCGGCCCATCTCCGTGCGCCGGCTGATCGAGCAGAGGATCGAAGAACAAGGCGGACGCCTAAAACTGAACCTGGGCGCCCTCCCCTATCCAAAACACGAACCCATGGCCTTTTGGGGCGATGTATCGCGATTGAACATGGCCATCCAGGCGTATGAAGAGGAATATGGAAATGGTCACCAGGGATGAAGACTTCCTGAACACCGTCACGGCCAGATTTCAAAACCGGGATATTTACCTTTGGGGCGCCAGGCAGGATGGCTTGAGCATGTGCCGAGTCTTGGAGCGCCTGGGCTACCGGCCCAAAGGTTTCATTGACAGCAGCGTCTCCATGGAAGGCAAGGAGCTGATCGGCTATCGGGTCCATGCTCCGGGTGATATCCTGAAAAAAAGAAATCCGACGCCATATGTGATCATAACCTCATCTTTTTACACGGATGAAATCGCCGACAGTTGTCGCCAAGCCGGCTTGACCTCACCGGACGATTTTATCGCCGGCGCCGATATCCAGCAATTTGATTACCAGATCGACGTAGCCGGCGCCTGCAATCTACGCTGTATTTCCTGTCCGCGCGGCAATTATCAGCCTCAACCCCGGGCTGGCTGGATGACTACGGACACTTACGGAAAAGTGTTATCCAAAATCCTGTTGGAAGATCCCTTTGTCGGCTCGGTCTATTTATACAATTGGGGCGAACCGTTATTGAATCCCTATCTGGCCGAGATCGTCGACCTGACCAACAAGATGGGCGTCCATGCGGCCCTGTCCAGCAACCTGAATATCCGGAAAGATTTTGCCGACGTGATCAAAGCCAAGCCGACCTGGTTTCGCATCTCCGCTTCCGGCTTCGGTCCTAATTATGAAATCACCCACACCGGCGGCTCCTGGGACCTATTCCTCAAGAATGTCTATCGCTTGAAAGAGTTACAGGACGAGTACCACCCCGGCCTTCAGGTGGAACTCTTCTATCACATCTACCGGCACAACAACGGCGACGATTTCGCGCATATGCGCGATCTGTGCGACCAACTCGGCTTCACATTTCGATTCCGCCATGCCGCGCTGGCGCCCTTGGAAAACATCGAAGCCTTCATCGACGGCCGTCCCATGAGCGCCCAGGCCAAACGGACCATGGAGCTTCAAGCCCTGCCCGTCGCCGAAGCCATGGCCATTGCCAGGCAGCAGAAAGATCGTCCCTGCTTCTACCAGCGCTGTCTGTGGATCACCTGGGACTTAAAAATCAGTCAGTGCATGGAATGGTTCAATCCGGACTTGCAACTGGTGCCCGGCGACTTTTTATCCACTCCTCTTCAGGAAATCGCCGCGGCTCGACAAAACAGTGAATTCTGCCGCCGATGCCGGGAAAAAGCCATACATCGCTGCTATATCGTTTATGGCGACGAGAAACTGGTCCACGAACGGCGCAGCGTAAATCTTTAACCAGGAATGTCGGTGACCGGAAAATGATCAAACCTACTTGCCTGAGCGTGGCCGAATTAGAGGCGTTGCGCGGAAATCGAGATGTATATCTTTGGGGCGCCTCCATTGTGGGCTGGGGTATCTGCCGGGCCTTGGAACGTCGCGGGATCCCGCTCAAGGCCTTTCTGGACAGCAGTCCTCGATTCAAAGGTAAACAGAACCTGGGCTATCCCGTGCTGCCTCCGGATGAGCTGCTCAATGACCCGGAAGCCCTTAAAAAAGCTTTCGTCATCATTTCTTCCGGCCATTATGAAGATGAAATCGCCGGTATTTGCCGGAAACATGGTTTGGACCCCCGACAAAATTTCATTTCCGCCCGGGCCTTGTCCCCTCTTGATCCCAGCGTGGATGTTTCGGGGATATGTAACCTGAAATGCATCAGTTGCCCGAGGGGCAACATGACCAAACAGCCTTCGCCCGGCTTCATGTCCGCCGCCACCTACACCCGGGTTATGGAAAAACTGCTGAGAGAAATTCCCTTTCTCGGCAATATCCAGCTCTATGCCTGGGGCGAACCCCTCCTGCATAAGGAACTGGCGGAAATCATCAAAGGAAAGGAGGAGTAGAACCTTCAGTG
>JADFXS010000543.1:0-762 GCA_015233515.1 Deltaproteobacteria bacterium
GTCCGTACATTGTTCTGACGCCCCAGCCGAAATCCACGATGCTGACGATCGCCAGCCCCACCACGGTCGTCCACACGCCCATGCACGCGTCGGCGAATCCTGGATACAGGGCGAACAGTCCTCCGGATAGGCCGACTAAACCATTGGCCAGGGCCAACCCCAAAATTTTCAAGCGCTCGACATTGAGTCCGTTGGCCGACGCCATATCGGCGTTGTCGCCGGGGGCCCGCATGGCCATACCCAGGTCGGTTTTAAAAAAGACGGCCATGAGCAGCCAAAAGGCTGTGACAATGACCATCAGAAGCAGAGCGGTCCAGACATCGGTGGGCAGGCCGGGATTGACCGCATCGAAATAGGAAAAGAGCGTGGCTTGATTCATCAACGGGATGTTGGACCGGCCCATGAGGTGAAGATTGATCGAATATAGTCCGGTCATGACCAGAATTCCGGAGAGCAGGCCGTTGATGTTGAAACGGGTATGTATAACCGCTGTGATTGTTCCGGCCAAAGCCCCCATGAGCAAGGCGGCTGCTAGGGACCAAAGGGGATTGAACCCGGCCACGATCAAAGTGGCGGCGGCGGCGGCCCCGGAAGTAAAGCTGCCGTCCACCGTGATATCGGGAAAACTGTAAATCCGGAAGGTGATGAAGACGCCCATGCTCATAAAGGCGTATAAAAAGCCGAGTTCAACGGCACCGAGCCATAACCCCATTGTTTAAGCCTCCAAAAAGACCAAGCCGGCCAAGCCTCCGGCCAGCCGGC
>JADFXS010000543.1:791-2543 GCA_015233515.1 Deltaproteobacteria bacterium
ATGCTGAACCTTATAAACCTCAAGTTTGGTGATGACTCGTTCGAGTTCCTCTTCAAACTGCTCCGGCTTTTTATTGAGCGGCCCCTTGGAGAAAACCCCCGCATGGAAGTGGAAAGGGCTGTCCGGAGGCAACCAGGGTTTGAAACGCGGCGAGGCTTTTGGGCGATCCGGGACAATGAGTCCGGCCCCGGTGATGATATGGCCGAAATCGCCCGGTTCGACCGGAAAATTCATCCAGTCCTTGAACAAGTCGGGATGAAATATTTCCCGGTCTCGATCCGGCTTGTTTTCCAGTATCGGGGTCTTTTTCAGATTCATTCCCCACAACCCCTTGCTTTCCGCCAGTAGGACAACTCCCAGGCAGTTGTAAGGATAAAATTGAGACAGCGCCGCCATCAGGCGAGACAAGTCAATGAAGCCGTCTTGGCTCTCGAAAGCGCAAATAGTCTTAAATTCCCCGGTGAACCCGAAGGCGTGCAGGAATTTGTAATTGAATTCCGTGGTTTTCTGTAAATTCAGGACAAAATCCACCGCGGCCCCGCGCATGGCCGGATGATAAAAAAGGCTGCCGTTGATGATTACGGCTTCCCCGAAAAAATCCCTGTATTCGTCATAATTGTCGCCAAAAGCGCCTAACCCGGCTCCAAAGACCGGACCCGAGGCCGAGACGGTGACCACGTCATTCGCCTTATACTCAGATTTGGCGACTTTTACCGAAGACCCATAGGCCAGAAACGAGCCCGATTCGACTGGGCGCTCAATGGTTTCAAAGGTGATGCCGTCTATCTTTCGAAAATGACTGGTGGGGCCGCCCTGATCGGCGGCGAAGAAGGCCGCCAAGTCCTTTGGGTTAGAAAATATGTCGAAAATATTTGTAAAACCTGAAAGCTCAAAAATCTGTTGGACGCCGGACGTCGGCCGAAAAATTATCAAACCGCCGCCGACTTTTTTCAAAAGTTTTTGAAACATCGTCAGAACGCGCAACCCGGCGCTGCTGACATAGCGAAGTTCTTCCAGGTCGATGATGATGGTTCTCTGGCCGCTGGTGACTAAATTGTCAAGTATGCCTTGAGCTTCATTGGCGGTGAGGCTGTCAAGGCGACCGCTCATCCGGCAACTTTTAACGCCGAAAATATCCGTGATCACGGCCTCAAGCATAGGCCCCCCTTAAATGTGATTGATCTGATCGATATCCGTGGTTCAGAGGATCTTCTCTCCCGAGCATTCCGCCACGCCCCCTGATAAATGGTGTTTTGGCGCCGATCAAAGGTCCCACGGCCTGCTTTTGGAGCAAAACGGCCGTCATGTTTGTCTTCGATAAGAAAGCACATCACCTCCTTAGCCGTCAATCGCAAAGTCAGGTGGAGCTAAACTCCGGTTGATGGCAAGAACAACGTGCCTACGTTCGAGGAAGGGAAAAGCCTCGGTTAGACATATGGGTGGTTCCTAAATTACCCGACGTTTAGCGCCCCGTAGGGGCTGCAGGCCTGTAGCCCGGCGATTCATCGCCGGGAAATGAACCGGCCAAGAAATTGTCGTCGCGTAGCGACAAAGACATGGTGAATTAGTAGCGCCAATCCGTGGGTTGAAACCCACGTCTACAGGCCTTCAGCCGCTTCGCGGCGAAGAAACGGTCATCTGAATTATTGCGCCCCGTAGGGGCTGCAGGCTTGTAGCCCGGCGATTCATCGCCGGGGCTGGAGTTTGGACATTTGAGTATGTATAATTAGATTTTACTTGACATACCTACAT
>JADFXS010000544.1:0-2034 GCA_015233515.1 Deltaproteobacteria bacterium
AATCCCGTCCCTTCTCGATTCGGGCCCAAATTCCTGGTTTGGCAGTCACCTCTACAGTATTGATTAATATACCTAAACGTCTGGTTAGCTATTCCGGACCGGAGCGCTCTTTGGCTTCGGCCCGGAATATACGGTTAATTCATATCTTTCGGTCGGGGGCGCAAACTGTGACCTCAATGTCGGTTACTTGCGATTTTTCCAATCAGGAAAAGGCCAGGTTAACGGAGTGGACGCCGCTTCAAAAGGCCAAACTGTCATGTATTTTTGATCTAAAATCTGAACCAGGGTTCCGGAAGCATAAATGTTTTGTTGGGTGGCCGGATCGAACTTGATCCCTTTCCATGGATAGATAATTTGATCGCCGGAAATATTGGTTTCGCGTAATGCCGCCACGATGGCTTCGGGTTCAGTGGATTTGGCTCGGTTGATGGCCTCGGCCAGAACAAATGGAGCGGTGAAGCTGCGGGCGGTATTTTCACCCATGGGGATATTGAATTTCTTCTGATACATATCGGCCACTTGTCCGACTAGTGGTTTGTTCTTGGCTAAATCCAGGGAAAAGGTGGAGCGGACGATAAAAAAGTTCCCATCCGCTTTGACCGTGGGCAGATAATCGGATTCGATGTATCCGGCCATGGTCAGGAAGCCCTTGGGAGTGAAACCCTGCTCCTTGAAAGTCTTGGTAAAAAGGATGGCGTCGGTAATATATGAGGCGTGCATGACCACGTCCGGTTTGGCGGCGATGAGTTTGCCCACTTCACTGGTCACATCGCTGGCGTTGTTGGCGTAAGCGATATCAGCCACCACTTTGTAGCCGAATTCTTCCGCGTATTTTTTTTCCGCCTTACCGACGTTGGATCCGAATTCGGTATTTTCATAAAGCAGGGCTACGGTTGCGATTTTCTGACCAGTTTTCTTTTCCAGGTCTTTCAAGAACTCGAACTGGTTACGAGCGAAATCGCCGTCATGGGGGCTGACGCGGAAGAAATACTTGAAGCCGCGTTCGGTCAGGGTGGGCGAAGAAGAGTCGGAACAGACAAAAGGTATCTGGAGTCGTTCCGTGGTCTGTGAGGCGGTTTTGGTCACGGCGCTCTGATAAGCCCCGATCAAGGCCACCACTTTTTCCTGAGTCACCAGGCGTTCGGCTTCGGCCAGGCCATTCTTGGGATCGCCCTTGGTGTCCGCATAAATAATTTCCAACTTGGCCCCGCCCAGATTGGGCAGACCTTCATCCTTGGCCAGAGGCAAAGGCAGGTCAATCTTGCCGTTGATGATATCCACGGCCAAGTCCACCCCGCGTTTGCAGTCCAAACCTGTGGCCGCCAAATTACCGGTCAAGGGGTACAGGGCTCCGATCTTGATGGTTTTGGTCTCAGCCCAAGTCGTGCCAGTCATGACCATCAGACCGATGATCGCGGTTGCCAACAAAATGGTCGGCATTTTTTTCCTGGTTCTTGTCATGTCCGTCCTCCTTGCACATGTTTATGCGGCTTGGTCAGCCGCCAGGTAACTGATTATTGCCCCGCTACATACCTCGGCACCACATACGGCCCTTCGGGAATGACGGCTAAGGATTTATCCCCGCATTGACCGATCCAACTTTCCAAGGCCTCTTTCAAGGAATCCACCACTTCCACTCCGGTCAAAGCCTTATCCTCGGCGGTCAATCCATCGGTGAACAGACAAATGCGGCCCAGGCGCATAGGCCGGAGCTGCATTTCCGTCTGCCATTCGTCAATGGCCGCAAAGTCTTTTTCGCGAATGTCTTCCAAAAACCCTTCCGCCCCCAAACGCACCAAACGTTCCTGAGCTTGTCGATATTCCGGGGACCCCAAGCCTTGAGAACAAGCGCTGGCGATAAACATTCGTCCATTCGGCTCCAGAATGTCCATGGCGCCGACCATGCCCTTGACCGTCTGGTAGTAGGTGGCGTCCAGCGGATACCCGGCGGAACTGGTGAGGATGGTTCGGAAACGACGAGGGATCGGGATTTCCGCGTAAGCTCTTATAAAGTTAACCGCCGCCAGATGGCTG
>JADFXS010000544.1:2059-2538 GCA_015233515.1 Deltaproteobacteria bacterium
CATCTATGACCGTGTTGACCGCCAAGACCTCACCAAGGCGTTGGATGATTTCGAGCTGCTCCTCATGAAGGGGATTATTATCCAGGACGCAATTGGCGGCCCAAGGGCTTTCCAGAAACGCCGCGGTGTGGATACGAGTAATGGTTTCCTGGTGCGCCACTCCCGGGATGATGACTTTACGGCCGCCGGAGTATCCGGCCATGAAATGCGGTTCAACCAAACCGGTGACTATCTTAAGGTCGGCCTCGACAAAGCGGCGGTCAAGTTTAATGGGCGTTCCTCTTTTCGTCCGTCCTAAATCCAAGTGATCTTCGCTTCGGCGGGCATAGTGGTTATGGACAGGGATGGACTTCATAATCCAATCACTCCCCACCAGTTCCTGAAGCTCGGTCCCCAAGTTGGGTCGATGCAATCCCGTGGGGACCAAAACCGTGATATTTTCCGGATGCAAGCCGGCATCCAGGAGTTTTTGGATCAAA
>JADFXS010000545.1 GCA_015233515.1 Deltaproteobacteria bacterium
TGGAAATAAATATGTGGAGCGCTTCGGTGGATCCGATTCCATCCAGGATGTCCAGGCCGGTGTTTGCTTTCCATTGTCTTAAGATTTCCGGGGGAAGGGCTTCGCCGGCCGAGACGCATATCCGGATTGAGGGGAAGGTCAACCCATTAATATTTTTGAGCAATGAATTGTACTGGGTCGGTACCCCGAAAAACACGCTGGGCTGGTATTTGGTCAAGGTCTCGAACACTTTTTCCGGGGTGGGGGGGTCGGGCAACAGGACGGCGGTCGCCCCAAATCTGAGCGGGAAGGTCAACCCGTTTCCAAGTCCGTAGGCGAAGAAGAGTTTGCTGACTGAGAAACAAACGTCATCTTCGGTAATTTTAAGGACGCTTTTAGCGTAGGAGTCGGCGGTAAAGACGAGGGATTCGTGCTTGTGCGGGGTTCCTTTGGGTTTACCTGTGCTGCCTGAACTGTAAAGCCAGAAGGCAATATCGTCTGGTTTGACCAAATGGGGATCAGCTTCGGGGGAGGCGGCGGCGAAAAGCGATTCCAGTCCGGCGTCGCTAAAAAGCCGATGACAGTCATGCTGAGTCTGAACGCTGGCGGCTTTGCTGGATTCCGGAGTCACGAGCACCCGAGCTTCACTGTCATGGAGTAGATAGCGGTAATCATCTTCACCCAACATGGCGTTGACCGGCACCGGCCAGGCGCCGCATTTTATGCTGCCCAAAAAGGCATACACGAACATGGGCGAGTCCGGCATCATTATCATGACCCGCTCGGTCGGCTTGATGCCCATATTTCGAAGCAGATTGGCAAATCTATTGACGTTTTGTTCCAGTTCCCGGTAGGTCACTTTTTCGTCCCGGCAACGGATGGCTATCTTATCCCCACGTGTCGATGAATATTTTTTGATGAGTTCCTCGGCTACGTTGAAGTTTCCTCCGGCTACGGTACTTGCCATATTTCTCCTCTCCTTCCATCGTGTTGAGAATGCCTGACAATCATGCGGGGTTCATCTTAGACCGACGGTCTCGTTTCTGAACGAGTGAGCCGGGAAAATTGGATTTGCCACCCAGGCCGGCTAATCTGCTCATCCGGTCTAACAACCCCGCATTCTTCGACTTGGTCCGCATCAGGTTTAACCTTTATGTTTCATAAGCAAAGCCCACGCCAAACCTTCGACGATCTTTAAAATTGTCATAACATATATACTTAATTGATAAAACAGTATGGCCAATGGAGGCTCCGGGTATTTTATCCGGCTGAAGGTGGAAAGCTTCTTTCCATTGCCGGAAAGATTTTTACCACTCCGGGTGGCCTATGACGGCATAATGCATCAACAAGAGGCTAATATGCAAGGCCTAGTGCGTATGCCGTAGATGAATTGGCGACCTGGATATCCGAACGGGAAAGAGAATCCGCCCTGCTGGCTCAGACGGGAGTTTTCCAGGCCGCCTGCCAGGGCAAACGAATGGACGAAGCCGGCAAGCTGTTCATAGACTCCACCGGAGGCTCTTCGGTGGGCATAGAACTGGCCACCATCGCGGGAGGCGGGCACACTGGAAACATTGCCTCATAATTCAACTAGACGGGGGAATAAAGGCTTTCCGGACAAGACCGCGATAAGGATTTCGATCAGGCCGCGGCGGCGATTCCATAGCGGCAATTCCATAGTAGGTGCTCCCCGGTATGAGCCTTTGGATCTTGATCTTATGAAAACCGGTTTCCTTTAACTGAGCGGTAATTTCCTCCACGCGAGGCAAGCGGGTTAACCCCTTCAGGGAACAGTTGACCAGATTTAGATTTGCTGCGCCAATATCTTTGCCGCCACTCTGGAAATTCATGGCCACGGCAAGTGTGCCTTGAGGCGATAGCTTAGACCGAAGCTTCTGGAACAATTCAACGCGTTCTGCAGACGGGAAGTAATACATAATATTGTACAAGGTAATTAAGTCGAAAGGGCCTTCGAGGCCATCGGCAGGGACACGGATGTCTCCGGTGATGATCCTGAATCTATCGTTCAACTTCCATTTATTAATGTTTTGTCTGGCCTGTTCGGCTGCAACCATGTCGAGGTCAATGCCGATGCCGGTGGCGTTCCGGTTAACGTTATAGGTGCTTTTCAAAAAAACTCCGGAACCGCATCCCACATCCAGGATCCTCATGGGCTTTCGTCCAGTCACAAGATCAGTGATAAAATGGCTGATGAAGGGTTCGCCGATTTTGGAGAATCGGGCCACTAAGCCGCCGATGTCTTCCAGATCATCTCCCAGCGGCCCGCCGCTCATCCGGGTGGCCACATTACGGTACGCCGCACTGTAATAGCTGACGTTGGCTTGAATCATGGCCGCCGTCATGTCGCCTTCTTTGCCTGCAACCGCCTTGGACCTTCTACCGCTAATACGGTATAAGCCGTTCTTATATGCGAGTTCTTTAAGGGATAGTCCAACATCTAAAAGGGCATCAAGAAGCTCGGGACGTTTTACATTAAGCTTCTGAATCAAAGTTTCTCTGGAGCAGGGGGCGGACAAGGCTTCAAACAG
>JADFXS010000546.1:0-495 GCA_015233515.1 Deltaproteobacteria bacterium
TTCCTAACCAGCTCCGGGCCTGCTCCAAGGCCTTTTCCAAATCTTCAACACTTTTACTGGACATGTTCGTACCCGCCGCAGTCATGATGAAAAACTCATTGTCTAACTCAGGTGATCATTGCTATCATAATGTATGAAGCATCGGCAAGAATAGATAAATTTCTGGCGATAGTTGCATGTCTGGCCGTGGCGGACAGAAATCCGTCGGCCGCACAGGAATAAACCATGATCGAATACCATCGTTCCGTCTGCCCGCATGATTGCCCGGACACCTGCGGTCTCCTCGTCGGTGTGGAAAACGGCAAAGTGATTTCCGTCCAAGGAGACCCGGACCATCCTTTTACCAGAGGCGTTATTTGCTCCAAGACCCAAAATTACCCGGGAAGACTGTATTCGCCATTAAGGGTTAAACACCCTTTACGCCGGATCGGTCCCAAAGGCTCGGGAAAATTTGAACGCATCACCTGGGATGAAGCCCTGGATGAAATAGTTGCC
>JADFXS010000546.1:546-2521 GCA_015233515.1 Deltaproteobacteria bacterium
GCCCTTCTGCCCTACTCTTACGCCGGCACCATGGGCGTGGTTCAGTACAACGCCGGACATCCATTCTTCCACAAACTCGGGGCCAGCCTTCTTCGCCGGACTATTTGCAGCTCGGCCATGGTCGCCGGCTTTCATGCCAGCATGGGGTCCATCCCGACCACGGACATAGAAAGTACCGTAAATTCCGATTTGATCATTATCTGGGGCAATAACACCATCTCCACGAATATGCACGCCTGGCCGTTTTTTCTGGCGGCTAGAAAAAACGGCGCCGAGATCGTGGTCATCGACCCATACCGCAACCAGACCGCCGAAAAAGCCGATCGCCATTTAGCTCTGAAACCAGGCACGGACGCCGCTCTGGCCTTGGGCCTGATGCAGGTGCTGATTGCTGAAAACCTGATCGATCATCAGTACATCGATAAATATACCCTAGGGTTTGACCGCCTGGTCGAACGGGTCCGACAGTATCCCTTATCCAGGGTTCAAGAGATCACCGGGGTGCCGTCCGAGCAAATCAAGCAGCTCGCTCTGGACTACGGTCGCGCCAGGGCGCCGTACATTCGACTGGGCTGGGGACCGGCCCGCCAACACAAGGGCGGCATGGCCGCGCGGACAATCACCCTGCTACCGGCCTTAGTCGGAGCGCCTCTTAAAAAAGGAGGCGGCTTGACCCGCTCCACTTCGCCGGCCGCTGAACTTAATATGGACGTGGTCAAACGCGAGGACTTGGCACCGCTGGGAATCCGGAGCGTGAACATGGTCCAGCTGGGTAAGGCCTTGAACCAGTTGGACCAACCACCGATCAAAGCCTTGCATGTTTATCATTCCAACCCCGCCGTGGTTGCTCCTGATTCAAGAAGTGTCCTGGCCGGCTTGAGCCGGGATGACTTATTTACCGTAGTCCACGAAGTAGTTCTTTCCGAAACCGCTTTATATGCGGACTTGGTGCTGCCATCGGCCACTTTCCTGGAATTGACCGATATATATCAAAGTTATGGGCATTACTATCTGCAGATGGCCTGGCCGGTCATCGAGCCGGAAGGCGAATGCCGTTCCACCTTGTCCATATTCCAGGAACTGGCGCAGAGATTCGGCTTTACCGAAGAATGTTTTTCCAAATCGGAACAGGAAATCATCCGGGAATTATGGCCGGCGGATTCCCCCTATTTTAAAGGCCTGACCGTGAACCAACTTTTTGCGGGTCGACCTCTACGCCTCAATGTCCCGGAAAATCCCCTGGCCGACGGCTTTGGAACCCCTTCCGGTAAGGTGGAGTTCTATTCCGCCGGACTAGCCGGGCAGGGATTAGACCCTTTACCCGACGGCGCGCCTAGCCTCGATCCTGAAGGTGTCGATGAATATCCGTTGCAGCTCATTACTCCACCCAGACACCAGTTCCTCAATTCCACCTTCGCCGAAGTGGATGGCTTGCGTGCTAAAGCCGGACCTCCAACGATCATGATCCATCCCGAAGACGCCGGTCGCCGGAATATCCAGGACGGCAACCTGGTTAAGGTGTTTAATAAACGAGGCGACTTCCAGGTTTATGCGCAAATTACCACCAGGGTCACTCCCGGCTTAACCGTGGTGGAAGGCTTATATTGGCCGAGATTCATGCCCGGGCAGAGGGGAGTGAATCAGATCACTGGTCAACACTTGACGGATATGGGACAATCATGCGCTTTTCATGGTAACCTGGTGGAAATCGAACTGGCCTCTCCCGAGTCAGTGACCTGATCGGGTTATGGGATAGCAACCAAACAAGTTTAGGATAACCGGATTCATTGGTTCCACCTAATAGAAACGCGGTATAGATTATGAGTTTACCTCTGACTCTGTCCGTCCCTTTTTCACCGGCCAACTTGCCGGTGGTTACGGGGTTTGTGGAAACCGCGGCCCCGGTTTTGGGTCTTTCGACCGCCGAGGCCATGTCGGCCACGTTCTACGCCGCCTTCAAGATGGACGACGATAC
>JADFXS010000547.1 GCA_015233515.1 Deltaproteobacteria bacterium
ATGAAGTTCATAACCTATTGGATAACTTGTCTCTGCACACGGTTTGCCAGGAAGCCATTTGCCCGAACCGTGGAGAGTGTTATGGTCGCGGCACGGCCACCTTCCTATTGTTAGGACCGGGCTGCACTCGAAACTGTTCTTTTTGCGCCGTGGGGACCGGGCCGGCTCCGGTGAACCCGGAAGAACCGACTTCGGTGGCTGAGGCTGTGGCCAGGATGGGGATCAAGTATTGCGTCCTGACCATGGTGACCCGGGATGACTTACCGGACGGCGGTTCTGGTCATATTGCTGGAACTATTAATGAAATACGCAGTCGCAATCCGGAAATCAGGGTGGAAGTCCTGGTTTCCGATTTTCGTGGTCACCGACCAGCCTTGGAAACTGTAATCCAGGCTGGGCCCGAGGTCCTAAATCATAACCTGGAAACCGTTCCCCGCTTGTATCCTTTAGTTCGGCCCGGAGCCAATTACCGGCGATCTTTGGATTTGTTGGCCCAAGCCGACCAAGCTCACCCCCGACCGGTCACCAAGTCCGGTTTGATGTTGGGTTTAGGGGAAACTATTGATGAAATAGTCCGGGTCATGGCTGATTTACGGTCCGCGGGCTGTGATGTTTTGACTCTGGGGCAGTTCCTTTCGCCTTCACGTCGTCATTTACCAGTATCCCGGTACGTTCCGCCGGAGGAATTCGATCCATTAGCTGAAAAAGCGGCGGAGATGGGGTTTTTAGGCTGCGCTTCCGGTCCTTATGTCCGCAGCTCATATCGGGCCGAGGAATTGTTTGAAAAAGCTGTTGGTTCTGGAGGGAACATTTAACATCATTCACTTCAAACAAAACAGATGTTAAAATTTGTGTAACGTTCTGGCGGAGAGTTCTAAACCTGGATTACAGTAAGGATACTGCTCTCGCCAGTGGTGATCTTGAAAAAAATCGAAACGAAATGATTCCCGCAAAAAATACCGGATCATTGAGAGAATTTTCTATAGGACTGCTTTACCACGGGAAAACTCAGCGAGGTTCTTTTTATGTCTCGTAGCATCCTGGCCGCCGCCGGTTTGACTTATCGCACCAAGGGGATCACCGACCGGGTGGCCGGCATCTCTATCTCCGCCATCAAGGAAATGCCCATTCTGGCCACCCAAGTGCCTGGAGCTATTTCGCTAGGGCAAGGTATTCCTTCGTTTAGGACTCCAGCCCATATCAGAACGGCCGTGGCCCAAGCCTTGGAGGATGATGACGCCATCGGTAAATACTCGCTTCAACCCGGTTGGCCGGTCCTTAGAGAGGCCGTAGCCCGCGAGTTGGGACGGATCAAGGGTATCGAAGTCGATCCCCATCGGGAAGTCTTCATCAGCACCGGGTCCATGGAAGCCCTGTTCGCGGCGATGATGACCGTGGTCGATCCGGGCGGCGAAGTGATTATGCCCTCGCCGAATTATGCCTCCCATGTCGAACAGGTTTGTCTGGCCGGGGGCCGCGTGGTCTGGGCGCCGTTGATCGAACAGAGTGGTTGGCGTCTGGACCTGGAAGCCATCAGTCGAGCGATTACGAACAAAACCAGGGCGATAATTTTATGTAGCCCCCTCAACCCGACGGGCACGGTTTTTTCTGAAGATGACATCCGGGGAGTGGCCGACCTATGTATTAAAAACGATCTGTTCCTTATCTCCGACGAAGCTTACGACTTCATGATCTATGACCAACCAGCCCCTTTTTCCGCGACTCAGATCCCGGAGCTGAAGGAGCAATTGATCGCTTGTTTCAGCTTTTCCAAAAAATATGCCATGACCGGGTGGCGCGTCGGATACATGTACGCCTCGGCCGGAGTTATTGACCAGGTGCTGAAGGTCCACGATGCCCTGACCATTTCCGCTCCGACCATTTCCCAGGTGGCGGCTCTGGCCGCGATTAACGGCCCTCAGGACTGCGTCGTCGAAATGGTGTCCGAACTCAAAAAGAGGCGGGACTTGATGTGCCGTCGCCTGGACGAACTGGCTCCGGTCTTCACCTATCAACGGCCCGGAGGAGCGTACTATATTTTTGTCCGTTTTAATCTACCCGGTTTGACCTCGGTGGACCTGGCTCTGAAACTTCTTTTCGCGGCTAAGGGGATTACCATTCCCGGTCAGGTTTTTGGTCCCACGGGCGAAAAGTTTATCCGGCTCTCCTTCGGCGGTGAAGAAAGTCAGATCGATCAGGCCTTTGACCGTATCGCCGCTTGGCTAAAAGGGCAGGGACTCGTCTGAGCATGGGGGGGAACGATCCCGCCGCGGACCTGTCAGCCAAGGGATGGCCTGGGAACATGCCGGCGAGCGCATTTCCCGTAGCTTGCCGCGGGGTTAGCGAGCAAAAAAAATTAACGCGTTCGTTCCGTACATGTCGAAGATTCCTCGCGGCTCGCTGCGAGGAGCTTCAACATTCAGGTGAGCGTATTCTCCGCTGCTTGCCGTGCGGAGCGCCACCTAATTCCACCACCAAATCGCGGATAGGGCGCGTAAATCCTCGGCGAAACGCGAAGTTG
>JADFXS010000548.1 GCA_015233515.1 Deltaproteobacteria bacterium
CCCTGTTGGAACAGTTTATCACTCAGAAAGTTGATGGGGATCTGGACATCTGGTCCGTGGTGACGGATGTAAAGGTCGCTGCCAAATTAATCATCAATTATCTTGTTGATGAAAATATGGCTTTTTCGATGAAATGTGAGTGCCGGAATGATCAGAAATAACTCTTGCCCCGCAAATATAGATTCGGAGTTCATCTCTAATTTTGAGCGGGCGTTGGCGCATCGTCACCATCGTGTGATCAGGAAAGACGACTATGTTCAAGCTGCCGTTCTCATCCCTCTTTTTAAAAAAGATGGGGATTTCAATGTGTTGTTGACCAAACGGACGGATACGGTGGAAACGCATCAAGGGCAGATATCTTTCCCCGGCGGAGTAAGGGACCCGGGGGATATCAATCTGCTTAACACGGCGTTGCGGGAGGCTGAAGAAGAGGTCGGGATCAAGACGGAGGACGTCCGCGTCTTGGGTGAGCTGGATCAGGAAGCGACGATTACCAATTTTATTATCTCCCCTTTTGTGGGTGTCATTCCATATCCTTACGACTTCAGGGCCAACCCCGGAGAAGTTGCCCGTCTCATCAGCGTCCCCCTCTGCGTATTAAGGGACCAGGAAAAAGATGGACCGGCCACGTACAACTATCATGGTATCGATTACCCATCCTACCGATTCACCTACCAGGGTCATGTAGTCTGGGGAGCCACTGCCAGAATCCTCAAAAACTTCCTTGAGGTTATACCCGGCTACCATTTGAAATCCCGGCACAACGGGGCAAACGCGGTGAAACAAGGCAGCGGTGCGAAGAGAGTGACAAATTCAACCTAGTCCCCTGGTCCTACAGTTAGGGTTCCGAACAGATTCAACTAACATATTGTTTTTGTCTAAAAAACTGACTGATGAGGGCTGATCGCTTACGAAAAAATGGCGGACGTGGAAATTTTTTGACCAGTTAACATAACGGGCTATAATTTCCGCATCCGCTCTTTTTGTTCTCTCTTATTTTTCGATGTCTGTCTCTACTCTACTATACTATACTCAACTCAACTGGGCCATTGCTTCCGATTGATGAGCAAAGAGACGACCCGATCGATAATCGAATGGATAAACATGTTTGTCGCCCGTAACCCGGTTTAATTTTTCTTTTAGTTCAGAAAAATCGAGAGACTTGGTCACGAAATAGTCCGCCGCCATAGTCCGCGGGTCATCCTTAAGGGAGTCGTAGGCGCTGCACAGTATCACCGGCAAGTCGTAATACCGGTGGCGAATTTCTTGAAGTAGCCCCAGTCCATGGGAGTTGCCCAGCATGATATCCAAGATGAGTACATCTGGCTGAAGAAAGTCAATAATACTCAATAGATGACGCCCCGAAGAGAGCGTCGCCACGGCGTGTCCCTCGGCGATTAACACCTCCATAAGACTCTGCCGGATATATTCTTCGTCATCTACTATCAATATCTTGGCCATGAAAATATCTCCTTCGACACGCATTTCGAGATAAAACCGCTAAAAATCCCAAACGCTATGAAGTCTTGGCTGAAAAAACCAGCGTTGCCCGGAGTCGGCTTATCTGCCTTAATATGATATGGGCCTTCAATAGATTTGTAAATAGGGCGGTGAATTCATTTTACTAGGAATTTTTCCCGGCCGGATGGGGATTCTTCCCGCCTGGCCCGACGAAGCCTGGAGCCCTTTTTTCGAAAAAACTGGTTCCACCAGTAATCAAAATTTATATTATGGGAAAGTACTATAGCTTATTTTACAATTAATTTAATATAATTATATTTCTTGTATGTTTGAAGTTGATAACTGGAATTAATACTACCCCGCTTTTTTCTTGACTAGAGAAAATTACTAGTGCATAGTTAAAAAATCAGTGCCGAAAAGCAGGCAACCTGCTCTCAGCACCCAGCAAAGGGAGAAAACCGCCGTCTGGCCGCTGTATCCCCGCACCTCCTACGAATAGAATCTACTCACATACTGTTTTAAGCTGAAAGCTACCATTGCGGGTTGATGGTTTACACCTAAATCGAAATGGTGAGTGCCCAGTAATGCCATACCCCGCCTGCAAAAAATCAGCTTGACAACTTAATGGTGAATACAATGCTTCGATTTTTGACCTTTATTCTTTGTTACCGGCGAGTCAGTTCCGTTTCTCGGAGTTGCATCTTAACCGTATATTGCATCCTGACCGGGATTTTATTATTGGCCCTTGGGGCCGAAGCCGAGGCAGCCGCGAAGGAACCACCGACTAATCTCGCCTCCCTGTCATTGCAGGAATTGATGGAGATTGAGATCGTCTCCGCGGCTAAGAAGCCGGAAACATTGTCTGAATCAGCCGCGGCAGTATACATTATCACCCAAGATGATCTTAGACGATCCGGAGCCACTTGCATCCCCGAGGCCCTGCGCCTGGCCCCGGGAGTAGAGGTGGCCCGACTCGACACCAACCAATGGGCTATCTCTATTCGGGGATTTAACCAATTTTTTTCAAGCAAGCTGTTGGTCATGATGGACGG
>JADFXS010000549.1 GCA_015233515.1 Deltaproteobacteria bacterium
AGCCATCTCCAGCGTCCGGCCAGCCCCGCTTACCGAGCCGGCCGGTCCGATCCCAAGCGATCGGAGTCTGGAGCCGACAATCGTCAAAGGTCATGTAAGATATCAACCATATGGGCCATGCCAAAAGCTCCGTAAATGGGTCTACATCCAGAGTTACGAAGCCAGACGCTGGATAACGAAGAAACCGGTTAAAGTTAGGGTTACCGAATAACCGTCACCTAAACCTTAATATTTGATTTGCAAAATGGACAAATTTTAGCCGCCGGCAATATCTTTTCGGCGCACATCGGGCAAGGAATACGCCGTTCGTCACGATTTGCACTTTTAATCCCGTCAGAAACTTGCTTCGGGCCGCGTCCGGCCAGCCTATCGAACCATTTTAAACATAAAACCGTTAAAACAATGGTTCCAACGATTAACAAAAGAATACTCATAATACCCTCTCAGTTTAATCCGCAGTTATAACATATTCAATATATTCATTATTAGCGTTAGAGACCTCGAGTCGATAATTTTTAAAGACCACGGTTTTTGATTTGCTCAGATCATATTGTAGTGCTTGGAAAAATGCCGGACGCGCTAAGTCATTGATATACTCACGATAGGTTAGATGGATGATGTCACCAGCCCGACCAGTGTAAATCAGTTCTTCCCGGTGAGAATTAGCGGTCACGCTCTTAGTATCGATTAGGTGGTCGGCCGTCCAGTGTGCGGTGGATACTTATGGCTTATAGGCCCGGACCTCGTAATAGATGTCATAGACATCAGAAAGAGGTGGCGTACTTACCAAAACAGGGGTGCGAGATACAATCTCATAGCGCTTGGCATCAAACTCGTGATCGATAAGCCATGTTTCAAGCCAGCCTATGCGAGTCTTTTCGGCCTCGGTTGAATCGAGAGGATAAACTGAATCCGCAAAAGCGGTGAATTTATATATTTGGGCATCACCTTCCACTCGAATCGGCTCAAATTTTTGGACCGCCCATATGTCACCTCTTGAGGCGCACCCCGCTATTAACACCAGGATCGCAATCAACAAAATTCCTTTTTTCATTTTGCACTCTCTTTTCAAGAATCAATGCTAAACAAATCTGACGGACAATCTATATTATATCAAAAAA
Source organism: Deltaproteobacteria bacterium (assembly GCA_015233515.1). Next base: position 1,122 of record JADFXS010000549.1, read on the forward strand.
ATAGCCACGGAAAAGCATTCCTATTTCTTCCCAAGGCAAATCATGCGCCAAACCCTAAACCGTTGTCCCTTTTCAAATCTTTTTTTTGCCCCCCCTAAGTGGACGGTTTTGATGCAGCTGGGTCATCCTGAAAATTTTCCCCGGCCACGCCGCCCAGGGAAGCGGCGAGTTGGCCCGGGTCATGACGCCTGGCCCAGGTCTGGGACAGATAAGGGCTACTTTAGCAAAATATCCAGTTCATCCACGAAAAGGTAAGATCTTTGCGGATTGTTCCTGTTCCGTCAGCATGCTGTCAAGGTTCGCAACCGCACGGAGTTTGCTGTCCTCGGCCGGGTACAATAAATTCATAAAAAAGCCCTATCCTGACACCAAAACTTTATAGTGCCTGACGTCAGGTTGGTGTATACATCAGCCTAACATCGCGCAAAGGAATTTCATCAATGAACCAATTATTAAATCGTCGATCATTTCTGGTCGCAATGGCGTCACTAATTGTTTCGCCCGGGTGCACGGCATTGATGGTTAATAAAAATGACGATTCGTCCGAAAAGACACAGCTTGAAAAAATCGAGAGAGATCTGGATGGCCGAATAGGCGTGTTCGCATTGAACCCAGCCGATGGTAAGCAGTTTTGGTATCGTGCCGACGAGCGGTTTCCTGTGTGCAGTACTTTTAAAGTCATCGCCGTATCCGCCATTCTGGCAAAAAGTGGGCAAATATCAGGACTGATGCAGCAAGTCATCAAATACAAGCCGAGTGAACTTGTGAGCAACTCGCCAATCACGGAGAAACATGTTGACGAAGGCATGACGGTCGCCGATCTCTGTGCAGCTGGAATTCAATACAGCGACAACACCGCCGCAAACTTACTGATAGGCATTCTAGGTGGACCAGGGGCCGTTACTGATTTTGCCAGATCTATCGGCGACACGGAATTTCGCCTCGATCGCTGGGAAACTGTTCTCAATAGCGCAATCCCGGACGACCCGCGCGACACATCCACCCCATTGGCAATGGGCCGTAGTCTTTATCGCCTGGTACTTGGTGATGCCTTAAAACCGGAAAGTCGGGCGCAACTGAAAAATTGGTTGCTCGGTAATACTACGGGAGCCGCCCGGATAAAAGCTGGAATTCCAGCAAGCTGGAAAATAGGTGACAAAACAGGCACCGGTCAATATGGTACAGCCAACGATATTGCCGTGTTGTGGCCCACAAAGCATGGGCCGGTGGTCGTCGCGATCTACACAACACGGCATAAGAAAGATGCCGCGGCGCAAAACGAGGTGATCGCCGCGGCAACTAAAATCGTTGTTAACGGGTTTGGTTTGCCTTGAGCGTTTGGCGGGCGATTTTTTCGTTTCTTGAGCAGTCCCCTGGTAGGAAGAA
>JADFXS010000550.1 GCA_015233515.1 Deltaproteobacteria bacterium
ATCTCTTCAAACTGGCGGAAAGCCATCAGACCGGTCACGTCATGGGCGGCCGCCATGTTCACCCGGCAGCGGATATCCTGTCCGACGCTCAAATGTTCCAGCCCGGCGGCCCGGGCTAAATATTTTTCAATGAGATTCACGGCCGGCTCCTTTTCCTAAGCCACGATATCAATCTGTAACTCCCTGGCCAGGCGGATGGCCTCGTCCTTATCCGGTTCGACCCGGACCAGGGCCAGGCGGCCACCGCCGCGGTTGCGGGCGTCCACCAGGGCATGGCGTTCACCGGCTTCAATGGTCACTTTTTGGGCTTGATGCTCCTCGGCCTGCAAGATCTCCACTTCAATTCCGTCGGCCTTGATCCGGTCCATGACTGTCTTGTACATTAAACCGTCCGCCGTGGAAGCGCCATAAGCCGCCCCCATGAGGATGCCCGGAACGGTGATCCCCCGCCGGGCGAAAAGCTCCGGGTAAAGTTCGATTTTGATTTTCTTGATGCGTCCTCGCGCCAGATGATGAGCCAGCCGGCCGGCATTGGTGGGCGAGCCCACGGCTTGACTCGAACCGCCGACCACCGCTACCCCGAACGGATTGATGATGGACTTGGCCTGGCGGGCCAATTCGCGGGCCTGGCGTATAGCTGCCTGCTGAATATCGGTCTGACGCCTGGTGTCATCGGCCTTGATGTCTTCGCCGATGTAGCTTTCCACCGCCGGATTCACCCGGAAGAACGGCTCCATGTATTGAATCACCACCGGCACGACCTGCTTGGCGGAAACCAGATGAACCGCCGCCGCCATGGCTATCATGACATCCACGGGCACATTGACCGGGATGTTGGTGTACATCGCCAAGTGGCTGGCCAGTTTGCCCACGAGGATGGCGCCTCCGATGTGGGTAGCGCAAAGTCCGGGAACCATGACACGAGGCGTACAAGGCGTGGCGATGGTGGGTGACAGCGCCAGAACCACGGCTTTACCGAGCTGGGCCGGACTGCCGCCCGCCAATTCGATAAAAGCGGCGGCGATGGCCGCGGCCCCGGCGCCGAAACCTTCAAGATTGCAGCCGGTGCTGGTTTTGGCCACCCGAAAGATGGTGCCGGCTTTAAGCATAACGGCGGCAGCGGCGACAATCCGTTCTTGATCATCGATCTCTTCTCGCACCGCTTTGATAAATCCGACATAAGGACAGGAATCGCCGGTCCCGGCGCAGGGTTCCAATCCCACGCAGTGGTTCCCCACCTGGGCCGCCAGCGTATAAATAATCATTTTATTGATCAGTCGATCTTCCATCACCGGTGGAGTATCACCAGCCGACAATTCGTGAGCCACGCGACCGAACAGAAAGCTTTCCCCGTCCTGGAGCCCGGCATCCAGGGCCATGAGGTTGTGGGAGAAACTATTCATTACCGCGGCCTCGACCTCATGGCGGGACAGACCGTTGACTAACATGGCTTCGGTCATGACCACGTCGCTGACGGACGTGCCCGCGACCTCGGCCACGACAATGCAATCTCCCAAGGTCAGTTCGCCGGGGTGCAAGCCGGTTCCGGCGAAGGCGTCGATTATCCGGCTGCTTTTTTCACTTTGTTCCATGATTTGTTACCCCCGAACCTTGGTAACCATCAGTTCTTCCCAAATCTTGATCACGGAGGAGACATCTTCCGACCCATAGCCCCTGGCTCTGGCCGTCTCAAAAAATTGCGTGGCCAGCGAGGTCATCGGCAGAGGCATATTGACCTCGCCGGCGGTCGAAATCGCCAAATTCAAGTCTTTATATTGAAGGTCCAGCATGAAGCCTGGAGCAAAGTCACCCTTCATGATAAAGTCGGGCATCTTGGCTTTCAGCACATAACTGGATCCGGAACTCTGGCTGATGATATCGAACATGGACTGAGGGGTAAGCCCAATCCTCATGCCTAGCACCAAGGCTTCGGCCAGGGAGGCCATGTTGGCGCCCAGGAGCATATTGTTAATGATCTTCATTGAGTTACCGGAACCAACTTTTCCGACGTGGTAAATCTTTTTACCCAATATTTTTAAAATCGGTTCAACCAGCTGGAAGGCCTGGTCGGAACCGCCGACCATAATGGTCAAAGTGCCTTCGGCCGCCCCACGAACCCCGCCGCTCACCGGGGCATCCATATAACTGATCCCAATCCGGGCGCCCTCTTCCGCCAGCTTTCGAGTCGATCCTGGATCTACAGTGCTTAAATCGATAACGAGATGCCCGGCGCCGGCGCCGGCAAACACGCCCTCGTCCCCACGCATGGCCGAAGTCACAATGGCGGCGTTGGGCAGGCTGGTCAAAGTAACCTCGGTCTGTTCCGCCACGTTTCTCGGACTGCTTCCCGGCGTCGCTCCCTTTTCGGCCAAAGCCGCGATACCTTCCGGTCGGACATCAAAGACCACAAGTTCATAATCAGCACCAAGTAACCGCTCGGCCATGGGCCTGCCCATCGCGCCCAATCCGATGAAACCGATCTTCATATTAATTCCTCTCTCCT